>NZ_AYSF01000090.1:0-7427 GCF_000498995.1 Geobacillus thermopakistaniensis | reverse complement strand
CCGTCAAGGAAAGCACTTGACTGTTTCCATTCTACCAACTTCGTGGTCTGTATGCGGAAGAAGGATCCTGACTGATGAACCGATTTCATCCAGCTAACATATTTCTGGGGTTGAGTGGAAATCACAGAAAATGGTGAAGACCCGAAAAAATTATTAAGTCGATTGACGCTCTTGATTGGTACAGCGCTGAAAAAGAAGGGCTTGGCGATTTATACGAAGGATTGCTTGAAAAGAATGCGAGTGAGAAAAAATCCGGCGCAGGTCAATACTTTACTCCACGTCCATTAATTAACGTCATAGTCAAGCTCATCGATCCGAAAGTAGGAGAAAGATGTAACGACCCTGCAGCAGGTACATTTGGTTTTATGATTGCTGCTGATCGATATTTAAAAAGCAAAACAGACGACTATTTTGATTTAGACCCGCAGCAAGCAGAGTTCCAGCGAAAAGAAGCGTTTTCAGGTATGGAACTTGTCAAAGATACACACCGTTTAGCTTTGATGAATGCCCTACTTCATGGTATTGAAGGTCGTATCGAACACGGGGATTCTTTATCAAACAACGGAAAATGGCTAAAAAACTTTGACGTTATCTTAACGAATCCACCTTTTGGAACGAAAAAAGGCGGAGAACGTGCAACTCGTGATGACCTAACGTATGAAACATCAAATAAACAGTTAAACTTTTTGCAATTAATTTATAACGCATTAAAGGCTGACGGGAATGCCCGCGCCGCTGTTGTCGTGCCGGATAATGTCTTGTTTGAAAGCGGTGTTGGTGCCCAAATTCGTCGCGACTTAATGGACAAATGCAATCTTCACACTATTTTACGTTTACCAACAGGCATATTCTATGCACAAGGCGTAAAAACAAACGTTTTGTTCTTCACAAGAGGAAAGACAGACAAAGGTAATACAAAAGAAGTGTGGGTATACGACTTGCGCACAAACATGCCGTCATTTGGCAAACGCAATCCGTTAACAGAAGAACATTTTGAAGGATTCATTAAAGCCTACACAGCGGAAGATCGCCGTAAAGTAAAAGATGAGCGCTGGAATGTGTTTACACGCGAAGAAATTGCGAAAAAAGGCGACAGTCTGGATATTGGTTTGATTGCAGATGAATCCCTTTCCGTATACGAAAACTTACCAGATCCAATTGATTCAGCAGAAGAAGCAATTGCTAAATTAGAGCAAGCTATTGCGTTGTTAAATGAAGTTGTAGACGAGTTAAAAGCGGTAGAAGAAGACGAGGTGGTCTCAAAATGAGTAAGAAACAAAAGACCATCGAGGAATTATTGGAAGAGGCATTAGTGCCAGAAGAAGAACAACCATATGAAGTGCCGGAGAATTGGGTGTGGAGTAATGCAGGTGCTTTGTCTGAAACTATAAGAGGTGTATCTTATAAAAAAAATCAGGCTGAAGCTCTAAAAGATGTGAATAATTGTTTAATTTTAAGAGGCGGAAACATTCAAGATGGTACTATTTTAAACCAAGATGACAATGTGTATGTTTCAAAAGAGTTAGTAAAAGAAGAACAAAAACTGCAAAAAGGTGATGTTGTAATTGTATCTTCAACAGGAAGTAGCAAAGTTATTGGTAAGGCTGCTTCAGTGTCCGATGAGTTTGTTGGAGAAAGTTTTGGTGCTTTCTTAACCACTATTCGTCCTAATAAAAAAATAAATAGTAGCTATTTTGGTTTATTTTATCAGACCTCGAACTATAGGAGACTAATTTCTAACTTGGCAAAGGGTAGTAATATAAACAATATAAAAAAAGAACATTTGGATAACTTACCTTTCCCTCTGCCACCATTAAACGAACAAAAGCGTATCGCTGAGAAAGTAGAGCGGCTTTTTGCCAAAATTGATGAAGCAAAGCAGTTAATTGAAGAAGCAAAGGAAACATTTGAACTTCGCCGTGCGGCGATTTTGGATAAAGCGTTTCGTGGAGAATTGACGAAGAAGTGGAGAGAGCAACAAAACCATTTACCATCACCTGAGCAGTTATTTAATGTAATAAAGGAACAAAGATTAGCGATCGTAGAAAGTAAAAAAGAGCTAAATGAAGTGCAGAGTATGTTTGAAAATTTTAATTTTAAGCAATACCAAAATGAACGTAATTGGCTTTACTTAAAAGCTAATATGTTTTGCTATAACATTAATTGTGGAAGTACACCAACAGCGCATATAAGTGAGAATGGGGAGATTCCATTTTTAAAAGTTTATAACATAGTGAACAATAAGATAGATTTCGAATATAAACCTCAATTCATTCCGCGTGAGGTACATGAGGGAAAGTTAAAGAAATCGATATTATATCCTAACGATGTTATCATGAATATAGTTGGTCCACCTTTAAAGAAAGTTGCCATTATTCCAGATCAATATTCCGAATGGAATATAAACCAAGCCATTGTTAGATTTCGTCCGGTAGAATCTGTGCTACCAAAGTATATTTATTATTGTCTACAATATGACGAAACTTTAAAAGATATAATTAATGAAACAAGAGGAGTAGTAGGACAAAGTAACATATCTGTAAGTCAATGTAGAAATTTAGTTATGCCGATTCCTAGTCGAGAAGAGCAAGAACAGATTGTTGAGAGACTAGACAATTTGCTTGAGAAAGAGAATAAGGCATTAGCAAGCATATCAATTTACGAAAAGGAATTAGAGAAATTAAAACAATCCATTCTTTCCAAAGCCTTTTGCGGAGAACTTGGCACTAATGATCCAACAGAAGAAAGTGCAATTGAATTGTTAAAAGAAGTATTACAAGAAAAAGTAAAATAAATAGTTGTTGATGCCTTTATGTTAAAAAGGAGCGGTCGCTACACCGCTCCTTTATGCGTGTTTTTAATAATTTCCGACACTTCTTCCAAAGCTTTTTTCTTCTCCTTGTTTAGTTTCACGGGCATACTTGCATAGCCATAGCTGAGAATCTTATATGTAATTTTGTTAAATAACCTCTATAATTTTTCTATATCCGGCAAATCCTCTCTATACAGTTCACTCAAATCAATTTCCAATGCCGCACAAAGCTTCGGTAAAAAATCCGGTTTGATTTTCGCGCTATCCTGTTCCAACTTACTTAAATAATTCACTGACACGCCAAGTTTTTTTGATAATTCTTGAAGTGTCATTTTTTTTTGTATCCTAAAGTATCTTACGTTTGATCCAAAAGACAAAAAGCCCACCCCCCCCGAAATAATTTTCTCATTTTTTTCACCAAACAGTGAATAATATCTGAAAATTTATCAATACTACATAATGTACCCATAAACACTCCTGTAGATCGGATACTTATATTTTAGCATACATAATCAGATTAGAGTGAATATACAGAATATCTCTCCGGATAATTAACACGAGGAGGTATGACATGAAAATAACAATAAACGATCTTATACGCTGTAGAGCATTTAGATCTAAAAATATTCAGCAAATAAAGAAATGGCTGTACCATTGTAAGAAGTCCGGCATTCTGTTTTTTGAAGAAAATGTATTTGAATTAACTAGCTCTACACCATTTAACATTTATTATGCGTTATCTCCTTATAAAAGCTCGGATATAAATCCGTTTCCCATTCCTATTAAAGATTTTACTTTATTTGATGACTTGGATGAGGATCTCGAATTTATGCGTCATTATTTTGAAAAATATTACAAAAAAAGGGTTTTGGATAATCGTTATTTTTTGTTTTATGAAACAGAACCATATGTCGGTATCCACTACATCTGGTATTACAGAGCAACTAAAGAAAGGAATGATATCTTTGCGGCAAGCACTGAAGAAGTATAAAAATCAAGAAAGAGTGAGATATAAAAATAAATGGGAACGAGGCGGTGATATAAAAGAGCGAATCCCCAATACCAACCCAATTTTTTCTGGGATAGTTACAGGATTTACAATGGGGGAAGGCTCATTTATCGTATGTATCACAGAAAGCAAGACACACTATACCGGCTACCAAGTTATGCCCTGCTTTAAAATTTCCTTAAAAAAAGATGATTATAAAATTCTTGAGCAGATTCGTGATTATCTTAGATGTGGAAAAGTGGTCAAATTCCGCGATACAGCAACTTTTTTAGTCAGAAAGCTGGATGAAATAGTCGAAGTAATCATTCCATTTTTTGATAAATATCCGCTTCAGAATATAAAACAGCATGACTTTTTATTGTTCAAAATCATTTGTTACAAACTGTTAAGCGGTGAAGGAAAAACGATCGATGGAATACGCCGAATATACGAGATACGGAAACACATGAACAACGGGGGACACAAGAATAGAAAAAAGATATCATTTTAGGAAGGTAATTCGACTTCAGAATTATACCCTTAATCACCAGAATAAATACGAATGAGGAGGTTTTAATTTGAATCATGAAGTTTATGTTGTCTTTAAACATTGCTGCGACTTTTATAAATTAGTGGGAAAAACAAAATTTGAAAACGATGAAATTCATTGGTTAGCATTAACTGACTTTGAGACTAAAGTAGAACTGAAAATTGACGTTGATTATAAGGAAATAAATGCTGATGTATTAAAAGATATTAAGAATTTTGTCTTTACACAACGGATTGCTGTAATAGTAAACGCACATCCGGTCGTAAAACTGTCAAAGCCAACGGTTTATATGTTAAATAAATAAAACATGATTGGAGCGGTAAATCACCGCTCCATTTTTGTCGATTATCACTTTCCAAAAATTACCTATATTTTAGGCGCCGCTTCACAACGGATCCCTTATAAATATTTAATTTTCTCACCTTATATGGTTTATAACATGAATAAAAATAACAAAAATTGTTAAAAGAATATAGGGAGAAAATGATAAGGGAGAAGATGAGAATGGAAAACAAATACAAACTTATACAAGTACATAGCCCGGAAATCGAAAAAGAAATTGAAAATCATGGTGTACAAAAGATTTATCTAGAAATGACAATTGAAAACTATAACCTTTTAATTAATGAAATAAACAGACAAAATATCATCGTTATTCGAGTTAACGAAATTTTGACAACAAACAGAGATGATCCTAACCATGCAACAAGAATAAGCCGTTTGATAGAAGAACCAAAGAATAATGCCTTTGTTATTTCCCAGTCACCCAGTGTAAAAATTCAAAATAGCAAAAGAGATGATAATGAAAGTAAAAGTAACACACGCGATAATAATGAACAAATCATGACCCTTAAAAAACATCCTGAAAAAATATGGAAAGACACAATTATTGAAAATTTAAATAAAGCAATAGAGAAAAGAAACAAGACGGAACTAATACATAAAATAGCAAAAGAATGGGATTATACAGTCACAGACGAAAGTGGTAACAAAATAGTTAACCCAAGAGGTGTATACTTAGTATTACAAGGCAGAGGAAATATTCATGCACAGGATATATTAATATTAGAGAAAAAGTTTGGAATACATCGGGATGAAATATTGGGTCCAATTCATAAAAAAGGGATTTCTAATATCCGAGCCTTTCGAAGATTATGGGAACTAATTGAAAAAAATGATGATGATGCACTTGATATTAAAAGTGCTTTAAGAGTTTTTATCGATGCACTAGAAAAAGACAATCCGAATGTTACTAAAGCAGAGGTTGCGATTATGATAAAAAATCTTATAGAGCGAGAAATATTAAAAAAGAAATGACTTTCCTAGCTAGTGAACCAATTGTTCATGTCATAAATTACCTATTTTGCTTATAAAGCGCTTTATAGCGCTTTTTTTATTTCTTCGACCGTCTTCACCATAATTGTCATTTTTCAATTCCTCTCTAATCTGTGTCACTATAATACACGAAGAAAACTTAACAAAAAACGGGGTGGCAGATGTGGGGAAAAACACACCAAAAGACCCGATTTCCAATGTATGGGATATTTGGGATGTAGATAACTTAAAAAATTTAGAAATAAACAAGAAAAATTTTTCGTGGAATGATATTTCTACGAAGAATTTTTCGGACTTAATTATAAAACCTAAAAAACAGGGACATACTAATTATCAAAGATACTATGTGGAGGTGCTTAATTCATTGGGCAATTCCCTTGCTCTTAACCTGCAAGAGAAAGTGGAGTATAAAGGACGTTCCGCAATAAATACAGTTTTATGGAATAAATTCGTTTTGCAAGAAAACTTCCCAAACGTTGCGGTAAAATACCTTGATAAAAAAATGACATTAGATCCGTTTACATTTTTATCGGTCTTTGAAGTGGTAAAAAGCTTTGTCGGGAAATGTAGTCAAAAAAGCGGCATTAAACAGCATTTACTGAAAAGAACGGATTTGGCTGCTAAACAACTGGTCATGGAGATGTTGTCACAATTAGGCGATTCTGTAAAACGATATTATTTGATAAATTTTTATAATTATGTTTCACCGTTTGATAAGATAGAAAATCAGGTAAAGAAAGCTAAACGGCAACCATTCTTTCATCCGGTTGTTGAAAATCACTGTGAATACAAATCAAAAAAAGGAACATCTGAGTCGAGTATAGTTAATTACCGTTCACAGATAAGACGATTTTTTGAATGGTGCTGTAATACCCTAAAGGAGTTCCAGGAGTATAGTCCTAATACGATTAATGTTTATATGTTCAAAAAGGAACATTTAACAGAGTACAAGCTATTTTTAGAAGCTGAGATCAGAAGGGAAAATTGTACTCCAAACGGTGCTAGAACGCATTTTATTTATGTGAAAGAGTTCTTTTTATACGTTTATCAGCTCGGGTTTCTTAAAGATGATATAACAAAAGATTTAACCAATATCGAGGCAAAAGAATTCGTATATCGCCAAATCCCTTCAAATAAACAACTACAAATGTTTTTTAATGCCGTTTCCATGTATTCCGAAGCCCCATTAATCGAGAAAACCGCTTATTCACTAATGTTGTTCCTAGGTTTGCGTCTAAATGAAGTCGCAAATCTAAAATGGAGAGATATAAATATTGGAAATAAAACCATATCGATTAAGGGGAAAAATAAACAATCAGAAATACTTCCTATACCAGAATTGGTGTTACCTTTGTTAAAGAATTTAAAAAGAGGCAAACAAGGATATGTATTTTCAAAGAAACCTAATCAATTTAAATCAAAGCTTTATCAGAATTTCAAGCTGTATAAATTGATTTCTGATATGGAGGCTGAGGGTGGAGTCCACTTATTAAGACACATTTATATTACAAAATTATCTTATCTGTGTACTCCAAACACTCTGCGTGTTCTTGCCCGTCACAGATCGGATCGTTCTATTTCATTTTACCTTCAGGCGTGTTGATTATCCAATAAAATCCAAAGGGTATAGAAAAAAGAGCACCTTTCCTGTAGAATGTGAGTAGCGACACAAACAAACCCAGGAGGTGCTCTCTATGAACAAGCATACCACACTCCCGAATTTGATGCAAAAACTTGTTTCG
>NZ_AYSF01000089.1:0-53001 GCF_000498995.1 Geobacillus thermopakistaniensis | reverse complement strand
TTGCAGTCTTGCGCCGAGGAACCCAATTCCCCCGAATTCACTAGAAGACACAGGCGCAAAGTTGCTGCATTGAAACAACTTCTCTGCTGGTTTTCGTCGAAGAATCCCGCTTCTCTCCATTCACTTGCAGGACACAAGGCTGCTACTTTAGTTTGCTTCTCTGTAATCCTACCGAGGAACCTCACGTCTTCAAATTCCCTTGCAAGCGGCAGGCACAGACATAAAGCAACAGTGGAGCCTATCGGGATCGAACCGATGACCTCCTGCGTGCAAAGCAGGCGCTCTCCCAGCTGAGCTAAGGCCCCATATATCCGCTATCGGGAAGACAGGATTTGAACCTGCGACCCCATGGTCCCAAACCATGTGCTCTGCCAAACTGAGCTACTTCCCGCCAACGCGCTCGAGAGGATTCGAACCCCTAACCTTCTGATCCGTAGTCAGATGCTCTATCCAATTGAGCTACGAGCGCAAGTGCCGAGGGCCGGACTCGAACCGGCACGGTAGTGACCTACCCCAGGATTTTAAGTCCTGTGCGTCTGCCAATTCCGCCACCCCGGCTAAATGGGCAAATAAATGGAGCGGAAGACGGGACTCGAACCCGCGACCCCCACCTTGGCAAGGTGGTGTTCTACCGCTGAACTACTTCCGCTCGAATCAACATGCGGGTGAAGGGACTCGAACCCCCACGCCCGTAAAGGGCACTAGACCCTGAATCTAGCGCGTCTGCCAATTCCGCCACACCCGCAAATCAATTGTGGTGAGCCATGGAGGACTCGAACCTCCGACCCTCTGATTAAAAGTCAGATGCTCTACCTACTGAGCTAATGGCTCATAGTCAAGTATACACTCACAATGAACGATGCCCCTTCCTCTGCTAGCATATTCGAAGATGTTGGATGCGTCGGGACAACTCGAAGCAAATCCGAAGATGCTTCGCTCGTTGCTCTACCTACTGAGCTAATGGCTCATGGTTAGGATAACACTCTACAGCTTCGTTTCACTCTACCTGCCTCTTCCTCTCCCAGCCGATTCAAAGATGCCAAGTGCGTCGAGGCAACTCGAAGCAAACTCGAAGATGCAGCGCTCGTTACTGAGCTAATGGCTCATAGTCAAGTATACACTCACAGTGAACGATGTCCCTTCCTCTGCTAGCATATTCGAAGATGTCGGATGCGTCGGGACAACTCGAAGTAGATTCAAAGATGTAATACTCGTCACTGAACTAATGGCTCATAATAGGTGATGGTGGAGGATGACGGGATCGAACCGCCGACCCCTTGCTTGTAAGGCAAGTGCTCTCCCAGCTGAGCTAATCCTCCACAAGATTGCCTAGCGACGACCTACTCTTGCAGGGGCGCTGGCCCCAACTACCATCGGCGCTGGAGGGCTTAACTTCCGTGTTCGGGATGGGAACGGGTGTTTCCNTGCAGGGGCGCTGGCCCCAACTACCATCGGCGCTGGAGGGCTTAACTTCCGTGTTCGGGATGGGAACGGGTGTTTCCCCTCCGCTATCATCACTAGACAATCAACAGACAAGTTATATTATAATTAAATTTATTTATTTGTCAATAGGTCCTTGTTTTTGATTAGTGCTGTCATTTCAACGTGCTATCATAATATAACACGTTGGGAGTGGTTTGTCAACTCGACTTCCTGTGTTTGTTTTTCAACAAAACAACGACAACTATTTTTACATAAATGAAAAGCCCCCTGCTGCTTGTCTTTGCAGGGAGCGATCAAATTTATTTATGACGCATTTGCGGGAAAAGCAACACGTCGCGGATCGACGGCGAGTTCGTCAGCAGCATGACCAGACGGTCGACCCCGATGCCAAGCCCGCCTGTTGGCGGCATGCCGTACTCGAGCGCTTCAAGGAAGTCTTCGTCCATTTCATGTGCTTCATCGTTTCCTTGTTCACGCTCTTTCAGCTGCGCCTCAAAGCGTTGGCGCTGATCGATCGGATCATTCAATTCGGTAAAGGCGTTGGCATGTTCGCGCCCGACGATAAACAGCTCAAATCGGTCGGTAAAACGCGGGTCGTCCGGATTTTTCTTGGCCAACGGTGAAATTTCAACCGGATGGCCATAAATGAACGTCGGCTGAATGAGGTGAGACTCGACTTTTTGTTCAAAAAATTCGTTGACAATATGGCCAAACGTCATATGTGGAGCAACTTCCACTCCGTGTTCTTTCGCCAGCTCCCGCGCCTCTTCGTCGCTCATCTGCCGCCAGAAGTCGACGCCGACATATTCCTTGATCGCATCGACCATATGGAGGCGCCGCCACTCGGGCGTTAAGTCGACGACATGCTCGCCGTATTGAATTTTCGTCGTTCCAAGCACTTCAGTGGCAATGTGGGCGATCAAGTTTTCCGTTAGTTCCATAATGTCGCGGAAATCGGCGTACGCCTCGTACAATTCGAGCATCGTAAACTCCGGGTTATGGCGGGTGGAAATGCCCTCGTTCCGGAAAACGCGGCCGATCTCGTACACTTTTTCCAAACCGCCGACGATAAGCCGTTTTAAATGGAGCTCGATAGCGATTCGCATATAAAGCGTCATATCCAATGCGTTATGATGCGTAATGAACGGGCGCGCCGCAGCGCCTCCAGCCACAGCGTGCATCATCGGCGTTTCAACTTCCAAATAGCCACGGCTGTCAAGATACCGCCGCATCGATTGAATGATCAAACTGCGGGTGATGAACGTCTTTTTGCTCTCCGGATTCATAATTAAATCGAGATAACGCTGGCGATAGCGTTGCTCTATGTCTTTCAAACCATGGTATTTTTCCGGCAGCGGACGCAGCGCTTTCGTCAAAAATTCGTACGACGACACCTTGATGGAAAGTTCACCAACTTTTGTTTTAAACATTGTGCCGCGCACGCCGACGATATCGCCAAGGTCAGAGATTTTAAACAGTTCGTACTGCTGTTCGCCAACATCGTCTTGACGGACGTAAATTTGAATCTGCCCGGTGACATCCTGGATATGGGCGAACCCGGCTTTTCCTTTGCCGCGCTTTGTCATGATGCGGCCGGCGACGGCGACTTCAATTTGCTTTTCTTCAAGTTCCTCTTTCGACAAATCACCGTACAGTTCGAACAGTTCTTGCGCTTTATGAGTGCGCTCGAACCGTTTGCCAAACGGGTCGACACCCAATTCCTCAATTTTTTTCAGCTTTTCCCTGCGGACGCGCAGTTGGTCGTTCAATTCTTCATGACTCATACCTCATTCACTCCATTTAGCGATTTTTTACGAAAAATACTGCCAGCGCTCGCTGGCAGTCCTCCGCTGCATGAACGTCATCTCCGTTGTTTAAACGGCTTCGGCGTTCGCCGCTGCTTGGACTTCCGCTTCCTCCGCCACGCGAAGCAACAGTGCGGCCAGTTCGTCCCGCGTTTCACATTCATTGATGGCGTTGCGGATTTTCGCTGCGCCGCGAATGCCTTTTAAATACCAAGCAGCGTGTTTACGCATTTCTTTGACGGCGATATATTCGCCTTTTAAGGCAATTAATCGGTCTAAATGCAGCAGGCAGACATCGATTTTTTCCCTCGGCGTCGGTTCCGGGATGAGCTCTCCAGTTTCTAAATAACGGACAGTGCGATAGATCATCCAAGGGTTTCCAAGCGCCGCCCGTCCGATCATGACGCCGTCGACCCCTGTTTCTTCAAGCATCCGCTTTGCATCTTGAGGCGTTTTGACATCTCCGTTGCCGATAACCGGGATGTTGACGGCTTCTTTCACTTGCTTGATGATGTTCCAGTCCGCTTTTCCTTCATACATTTGCACCCTTGTCCGTCCGTGGACGGCGACGGCCTTCCCGCCGGCGCGCTCAACGGCTTGAGCGTTTTCGACGGCGTAAATGTGCTTTTCATCCCAACCGATCCGCATTTTCACCGTGACCGGTTTTTCAACGGCATCGACGATCGCGGCAACGACATCATAAATTTTATTCGGGTCAAGCAGCCATTTCGCTCCAGCGTCGCAATTCGTAATTTTCGGCACTGGGCAACCCATGTTGATGTCGATGATATCTGCATTCGTATTTTTATCGACAAATTTCGCCGCTTTGACGAGCGTTTCTTTCTCGCCGCCGAAAATTTGCAAGCTGATCGGCTTTTCCCGTTCATCAATATATAACATGTTTAACGTCTTTTCGTTGTTGTATACGATTCCTTTGTCGCTTACCATCTCGGCGCATACAAGCCCGGCGCCGAATTCTTTGACGGTCAGGCGGAACGCGGAGTTGCATACGCCTGCCATCGGAGCGAGCACGACGCGGTTTTTAATTTCGACATCGCCAATGCGAAACATCGCAGATGCCTCCTTTCTACTTGTTCGATTCGAGTTTCGGCGGCGCCAGTTCTTCCACCGATATATTCAGCCGTTCGGCGATTTGTCCAACGAGCGAATCGGACGGCATCCGGTTCCCCCGTTCAATTTCACCAAGGATCGATACGGAAATGCCTAGTTCTTTCGCCAGTCTTTCTTGCGTATATCCTTTCAACTTTCGAAAAGCGCGAATACGTCTTCCCCATCTTTCCGCTTCCATACATGAACTCCTTTTTTGTCAGGTAGTCGGCCAATGATGTCGATTAACGGCTCGGAAAGGTTCGGTATTGCCACGTGGGAGTTGACTTCAAACAACGGGATGAGCACGAACGCCCGCTCCGCCATGCGCGGATGCGGGATCGTCAGCTGCTCTGTTTCAATATTTTCATGATTATACAGCAAAATGTCAAGGTCTAACGTCCGTGGTCCCCAGCGAATTTCCCTTTTTCTTCCAAGTTGTCGTTCGATTTGCTGGGTCACGTCAAGCAAGGCAAACGGCGACAACGTGGTCGCCACCTCGATCACCATGTTTAAAAACTTGCCTTGGTTGACATAGCCGACCGGATCGGTTTCATAAATCGATGAGCTCGATGTGATAAAAATTTCCTGATGATGATGGAGCGCTTCAATGGCAGAACGCAAATAGGAAACACGATCTCCGAGGTTGGAGCCTAAAGCGAGATATGCGATGTTTTCCATTTAACGACCCCTATCAATTTCGACTGCGACATGTTGATAATGGCCGCGAATCGGCGGATTCGGCTTCGTCACTTTGACAATGCAGCGCTCGACAACAGGAAAGGCAGCGAGCAAGTCGGCGGCGATCGCTTCAGCGACCGCCTCGATCAAGGCGAACGTCCGCTCCTCAACGATCGCCCGGCAGCGCTCGTACACATCGGCGTAGTTGACGGTATACTCAAGACAATCGCTCCGCCCGGCAGGCTGCAAGTCGAGCTCCAACGTCACATCGACCAAAAATCGCTGGCCGAGGATGTTTTCTTCGCGAAACACCCCGTGGTAGCCGTAAAACTCCATGCCTTGCACATAAATTTTATCGATGACCGCTCTCTCCCTTCCCAAGCATAGCATCCATCATTTTGGCCATGCGGGCAATCGGCAATACATCATGGACTCGGACGATGTGCACCCCTTTCATGATGCCGAGACAAACGGTCGCTCCTGTTCCTTCGACCCGCTCCTCGACAGGCACGCCGAGCACATGGCCGATAAATCGTTTGCGCGACGTGCCAAGCAAAAGCGGATAGCCGAGAGCGGCAAATTCATCAAGGCGCCGCATCACCTCCAAGTTATGCTCGACCGTCTTGGCGAAGCCGATCCCCGGATCTAAAATAATGTTCTCATCTTTCACACCCGCCTCTTTGACAATGCGAATGCTTTCTTTCAAATCGGCGATCATGTCGGAAATCAAATCGCGATAGGCCATATCGCGGCGGTTGTGCATTAAAATGATCGGCGCGCCGTACGTGGCGGCGACGCGGGCCATATCAGGGTCCGCCTTGGCTCCCCAAACGTCGTTGATGATGTGCGCCCCGGCTTCCATGGCTTGCCGCGCTACTTCCGCTTTGTACGTGTCAATTGAGATCGGTACACTCACCGCCTTAGCAATCGCTTTTACCGCCGGAATGACGCGGCGCAATTCTTCATCAAGCGGCACTGGATCCGCCCCCGGACGAGTCGATTCACCGCCGATGTCAATGATGTCTGCTCCTTCCGCCACGAGCCGCTTCGCGTGCTTGACCGCGTTTTCCACGTCGTAAAACCGGCCGCCGTCGGAAAACGAATCGGGCGTGACGTTGACAATGCCCATGATCAACGTTTTTTTGTTTAAGTCAAGCTCATGCCCGCGGCATTGAAGCCGAAGAGGGCGCATCGATGTTGTCATCAGTCGTTCATCCTTTCTGCCAATTCGTTCCTCGTCCATAACCGATGGGTCAAGCGTCGGTAATGGTGCTGCAAGGCCCGGACCACCGGACCATTTTTTCCTTGGTAAACGCAATGGCCAATGCGGCAAAGGGGTACAATTTCCTGCACAGAGTTGGTGATAAATGCTTCATCAGCCTGCAACAAATGGGACAGCGGATATACCCCTTCTTCAACTGGGATGCGCAACTGCTTGAGCAAAGCAATGATGAATTGTCTTGTGATGCCGTTTAATATGCCGACAGCCGGCGCTGGCGTGTAGACGATGCCGTCTTTCACCCAAAAAATATTGGAAACGATCCCCTCCGCTACCGCACCATCTGAATTCAAAAAAATTCCTTCCGCATGAGGTCGATGTCCGAGCTCCCATTTCCCAATCATATTGTTTAAATAATGGTGCGACTTTAGTCGCTCATTGCCTTCCGGGCTGTTTCGCCTTGCCGCGAGCACCACCCCTTCTTTTCCTTCCGGAGGGACGGGCGGCGGAAGCGGCTTCATATAGACGATGACGGTCGGGTTTCGGTAACGTTCGATCGGCAAGCCGAGATCGCCGACCCCGGCCGATACATTGAAGCGCACATAAGCGTCGCGCAAGCCATTGGCCTCGAGCAACTGCTCGATGATCGCCACCGCTTCGGCGCGGCCGAACTGCCTTTCGATGTGAAGCTCAGACAGCCCTTTGTTCAATCGGGCCAAATGATCGTCAAGCAAAAAAGGGTGGCCGCTATACGTGCGGAATGTTTCAAATAAGCCGAGCCCATATAAAAAGCCGTGATCAAACGCTGATAACTGCGCTTCTTCGCGCGGAACGACCGCGCCGTTGATATACACGTACATGACTGTCACGCCTTTTTATACGTGTTGATAAAGTTTTTCAACAGTTGCATCCCATGGCTTGTCATAATCGATTCCGGGTGAAACTGCACGCCTTCCACCGGCAGCGTTTTATGGCGAATCGCCATCACTTCATCCTCTTTCGTCCAAGCCGACACGACGAAACAGTCCGGAAGCGTCTCTTTCTCGACGATAAGGGAATGGTAGCGCGTTGCCGTAAACGGGTTCGGCACGCCGCAGAAAATCGTCTCCCCATCATGGTAGACGGACGATGTTTTCCCGTGCATCAGCCTTGGAGCGCGGACAACGCGGCCGCCGAACGCCTGGGCGATGGCTTGATGCCCGAGGCAGACGCCGAAAATCGGAATTTGGCCGGCAAAGCGATCGATGACTTCCAGGCTGACCCCTGCCTCATTCGGTGTGCATGGACCGGGGGAAATCATAATAAAATCAGGGCGGAGTCGTTCGATTTCAGCCACCGTAATTTCATCATTCCGTTTGACAATCAGCTCTTCTCCCAACACGCCCAAATATTGCACCAAATTGTACGTAAATGAATCGTAGTTATCAATCATGACGATCATCATTCTCACCTCATGCTCGGAAATAATGCCTCTGCTTCGCTCAGCTCTTTCGCTTTCCAAAGGGCAGCCGCTTTCTTTACACATTCCTTGTACTCATGCTCTGGGTTGGAATCGATGACGATGCCCGCTCCTGCCTGTACATGCGCCAATCCGTCTTTGACGACCATCGTTCGAATGGCGATGTTTAGCTCCATGTTTCCTTGAAAATCGATCCAACCGATCGAGCCCGTGTACAAGCCGCGGCGGACCGGTTCCAACTCTTCAATAATTTCCATTGTTCGCACTTTCGGGGCGCCGGTGATCGTCCCGCCGGGAAACATGGCGCGAATGACGGAAAACGCATCGTGCTCCATCGTCATGGTGCCGGATACGTGAGAAACGATATGCATCACATGAGAATACTTTTCGACGGTCATCCATTCGTCAACTCGAACCGTCCCGTATGCACAGACGCGCCCAAGGTCATTCCGTTCAAGATCAACGAGCATGGCGTGCTCGGCCCGCTCCTTTTCACTCGCAAGCAACTTGCGAGCAATTTGTTCATCCTCTGCCGCCGTCCGACCGCGCGAACGTGTGCCGGCAATCGGCCGCGTCTCAAGACGCCATCCCCGCTTGCGGACGAGCAACTCCGGCGAGCCGCTGACGACTTGAAATTCCGGGGTATGCAAATACGCCATGTAAGGGGACGGATTCAGCATCCGCAACTGCTTGTAGACGGCAAATGGATGCGTCACCAGCGGCTGCGACTGACGCACCGATAAGTTGACTTGAAACACATCGCCCGCCGCAATATAGCGTTGTACGCGGCGAACCGCATCCATAAACCTCTCTTTTGTCATTGAAACAGACGGCGCAGCTGTCGAGGCAGCAAGCGGCCAGACCAGCGCTTCATTCCGATCCTCGAGCCACATCCGTGCATGCCGCGCAAGCCGCCGGTTTGCTTCGCTTTCCTCCCCTTCATTCGCGTAGGCAAGCAAATGAAGCTGTTCAGTTTGGTGATCATAAATCGCTACGTCGTCAAAGAGGAAAAAATACATGAGCGGCAGCCGCAAATCATCTTGCGCGAGCACCGGGAGCCGTTCCATATAGCGAACCGCATCATAGCTAATGAAACCGATCAGCCCGCCTTGGCAAGGCAACGACTCCCCCTCATCCGGCACGGCGAAACACCGAAGCCATTGCCGGAGCCCTTCGAGCGGCGAGCCATCCAGCACCGTTTCAACCCCGCGCTGCTTGATGATGAGCCGCCGCTCGTCAGCGCGGATCACTCCGATCGGGTCAAGGCCGATAATGCTGTACCTTCCCCCTTGGCCGCTCTCAAGCAACACATGATGAGGCCGGCTATAGGCCAGCTGTTCGTACTGGCGGAACCAATCCCGTCCGCGATAATCGATAGTTCGTTTCAGTCGCCTGCGCCGCTGTTCCATCCTCGTCAGCTCCTTACGATGTCCATAGTTACTTTTATTGTACAATGATTGTCCGTCTGGGTCACCATCCTCGTAAAAAAATTCGACAGGGTTGCCCCTGCCGAAAAAGTCTGCTTAGTCTTCAAATTGGTAAAGAGGCGTGCTCAAATAACGTTCGCCGTTGCTCGGGATGATGGCGAGCACTTTTTTCCCTTTGCCGAGCTCTTTCGCCACTTTCAATGCCGCATGAATCGCAGCGCCGGACGAAATGCCGCCGAGAATGCCTTCCTCGCGAGCCGCGCGGCGGGCCGCCGCAAACGCTTCTTCCGTCGTTACCGTAATAACCCCATCGTAAATGCTCGTATCCAAAATATCTGGAACAAAGCCAGCGCCGATCCCTTGGATTTTGTGCGGGCCCGGTTTTCCTCCCGACAAGACTGGGGAATCGGCCGGTTCAACGGCGTAAATTTTAATGTTTGGGTAAGCTTCGCGCAACACTTTGCCTGCTCCGGTGATCGTTCCGCCCGTGCCAACGCCGGCAACAAACGCATCAAGCTGGTCGCCCATTTGCTCCACGATCTCTTTCCCGGTCGTCAAGCGATGGATTTCCGGGTTCGCCTCGTTTTTAAATTGCTGTGGCATAAAGTAGCCGTGCTCGCGGACGAGCTCTTCCGCCTTTGCGATTGCTCCGCGCATCCCTTGTGCACCCGGTGTGAGCACAAGCTCGGCTCCATACGCCCGCAGCAGGTTGCGGCGCTCCAAGCTCATCGTATCCGGCATGACTAATACCGCCTTATATCCTTTCGCCGCCGCGACCATCGCCAATCCGATCCCAGTGTTGCCGCTTGTCGGCTCAACGATCGTGTCGCCCGGCTTCAGCTTGCCCGCTTTTTCCGCCGCTTCAATCATCGCCAACGCAATCCGGTCTTTGACGCTGCTGCCCGGGTTCATAAATTCCAGTTTCAAATACACATCCGCGCTGTCTTCATCAACGATGCGGTTCAGTTTCACGGCCGGCGTATCGCCGATCAATTCGGTTATCGAGTTGACTGTGCGTGCCATTGTTCCACCTCTAATCCCCATTAATTTTATCGACTTTGTCTCCAATGTATCAACTATTGGCGTAATTGTCAATCATTTTACTGTTTTCATTCTTTTTTTGCGAGTTGTTTCAACTGTTCCAGCTCCGCTTTGTCGAAATGGTACGTTTCATTGCAAAAATGGCACGAAGCTTCCGCCTGCCCTTCTTTGTCGATGATGTCTTGGATTTCCTCGGGCCCTAGGCTGATAAGGGCATCAGCGATCCGCTCGCGCGAACAGCGGCAGACGAATGACACCGGCATCGTCTCGAGCACACGGACGCCTCCATCTCCCAACAGTTGTTCGAGCAGCTGTTCCGGGCTGAGCCCTCTTTCGATCATGCGCGACACGGGCGGAATTTGTTTCAGCCGCTCTTCAATGCGAGTGATCGTGTTCTCCTCCGTCCCGGGCATCAACTGGATAATAAATCCTCCGGCGGCTCGGATGGTATGGTCGGGATTGACGAGCACCCCGACGCCAACCGATGACGGAATTTGTTCGGACGAAGCAAAATAATACGTAAAATCATCGCCAAGCTCCCCGGAGATAAGCGGCACTTGTCCGGTGAAAAAGTCGCGCAGCCCAAGATCCTTCACAACCGTCAACATCCCATTTTTGCCGACCGCCCGTGCCACATCAAGTTTCCCATGCTCGTTCAGCTCAAAATGTACATGTGGATTCGTTACATAGCCACGCACTTCCCCTCTGGCGTTGCTGTCAACTAAAATGACGCCGATCGGGCCGCCGCCGTCAATTTTAATCGTCAACGTTTCCTCGCCTTTCAGCATCGCTCCCATCATAACACCGGCGGTCAACGCCCGGCCGAGAGCCGCTGAGGCGGTCGGCCATGTTTGGTGGCGGCGTTGCGCCTCGGCGACAGTTTCCGTCGTTCTTGCGGCATACGCTCTCACTTGTCCATTGTAAGCGAGTGCTTTGACTAAGTAGTCTCCCATCTTCATCAAGCCTTTCATCCTTTTTTCTCGGTGTTTTTCTCGTACAACAATTTTAAGCCAGTCAGCGTCAAAAACGGATCAACGACATCGATGATGTCCGATTCGCTGGCAATGAGCGGAGCCAAACCGCCAGTAGCAATCACCTTCGGCGGGATTTTGCTTTTCGCCTTCATTCGCGACACGATGCCTTCCACTTGTCCGACATAACCGTATAAAATGCCGGCTTGCATGGCGCTGACCGTATTTTTGCCGATGATATCATCCGGGCGGGCGATTTCAATGCGCGGCAATTTCGCCGCCCGCGCGAACAGAGCCTCTGTCGAGATCATAATTCCCGGGGCAATGGCCCCTCCCATATATTGTTTATGTTCATTAATATAACAATACGTCGTCGCCGTGCCAAAATCGACGATAATCAGCGGACTGCCGTACAAATGGATGCCGGCGACCGCGTTGACAATCCGGTCGGCGCCCACCTCACGCGGATTGTCATATTTGATGTCGAGCCCGGTTTTAATGCCCGGACCGACGATGAGCGGTTTGATATGGAAATATTTTAGACACATGCGTTCAAGAGCAAACATAATCGGCGGCACGACCGAGGAAATGATGATGCCTCGAATGTCGGAAAACTGCAAGCCGACATGGTTCAAGAGCGCTTTGATCATCATGCCGTATTCGTCTTCCGTTTTCGAGCGGCTTGTTTCAATGCGCCAATGATGTTTCAGTTCGTCCCCGTCATACACCCCTAACACCGTGTTTGTATTGCCGACGTCCAATACAAAAATCATCGCTTCATTCCTCGCTTTTCCTCGATAAATTCCCATTCTTTATCATATCATACTTACGGGAAAAAAACTGTCCTTCTTTCCCTGGGCCGCCGGCAAAAAAAAAGATGCCTCCGAACAGAGACATCGATTACTCCTCTTTCTTTTGGATGTTGATTTTCACATCGCCGTCGCTTTTGCCGGACTCCTCGCGCCCGTTCCGGTCTTTGGGCAGCGTGCCATGTTCGAACAAATGTTTAATTTGCTCCGCATCGAGCGTCTCGACTTCCAACAGCGTGTTGGCGATCAAATCCAATTTGTCCCGATGTTGGGTCAAAATTTGTTTCGCTTTTTCATAGCACTCTTTAATGATGCGCTGAATCTCTAAGTCAATTTCATAGGCGATTTTGTCGCTGTAGTTTTGCTCGTTGTGTAAGTCACGTCCTAAAAACACTTGCCCGCTCGGTTGGCCGAATTGAAGCGGACCAAGCTTTTCGCTCATACCAAACTCCGTCACCATCCGGCGCGCGATGTTTGTCGCCCGTTGAAAATCGTTGTGGGCCCCTGTACTCACTTCATTGAACACGATTTCCTCGGCAACGCGCCCGCCGAGCAGTCCGGTGATTTTATCCATCAGTTCGGCTTTCGTCATAAAGTAGCGGTCTTCTTTCGGCAGCATGACCGCATAGCCTCCGGCTTGGCCGCGCGGCACAATCGTCACTTTATGCACCATTTCCGCATCGGCGAGCACCATGCCGATGACCGTATGCCCAGCTTCGTGAAACGCGACGATGCGCCGTTCTTTTTCCGAAATGACGCGGCTTTTTTTCGCCGGTCCGGCAATCACCCGGTCCGTCGCCTCGTCGATGTCGCTCATATCAATTTTCTTTTTGTTGCGGCGCGCTGCAACGAGCGCCGCCTCATTCAGCAAGTTTTCCAAGTCGGCGCCGGAAAATCCAGGCGTCCGCATCGCGATCGTCTTCAGGTCAACGGATTCATCGAGCGGCTTGTTGCGGGCATGCACGCGCAGCACCGCTTCGCGCCCTTTGACGTCCGGGCGGTCGACGGTAATCTGCCGGTCGAAGCGACCCGGGCGCAACAGCGCCGGGTCTAAAATGTCCGGCCGGTTGGTGGCCGCGATAATAATGATCCCTTCGTTGCCGTTAAAGCCGTCCATTTCGACAAGCAGTTGGTTGAGCGTCTGCTCACGCTCGTCATGGCCGCCGCCAAGGCCGGCGCCGCGCTGGCGGCCGACGGCGTCGATCTCATCAATGAAGATGATGCACGGGGCATTTTTTTTCGCCGTCTCAAACAAGTCGCGCACCCGCGATGCCCCGACCCCGACGAACATTTCCACGAAATCCGACCCGCTGATCGAGAAAAACGGCACGCCCGCTTCTCCGGCAACCGCGCGCGCCAACAGCGTTTTCCCGGTTCCAGGCGGCCCAACGAGCAATACCCCTTTCGGAATGCGGGCGCCAAGTTCCGCAAACTTGCGCGGATCTTTTAAAAACTCGACGATTTCCACCAACTCTTCCTTTTCCTCATCTGCCCCAGCCACATCGCGGAAGCGGACTTTCCGCTTGTCATCCGTATACAGCCGCGCCCGGCTTTTGCCGAAATTCATCACCCGGCTGCCGCCGCCCTGTGCCTGGTTCAAAAGGAAGAAGAACAAAATAAAAATAATAACAAATGGGATGATGGAAGTGAAAAACGTCACCCATCCGCTCGTTTCGTCCGCTGGCACGACTTCCACCCGCGTCCGCGCCGCCGCCGCATCGATGCGGTCAAGCACTTTGTCACTGTTCATGACGTAGGTGGAAAAGTACTGCCCTTCGCTATATGTTTTCAACTGGCCTTTGATTTCATATACGCCGCGCTCCGGCTTAATGGAAAACGACTTGACATCCCCGTTTTCCAGATGAGTGATGAACGCATCGTACGTCATCGGCTCCGTTCGCTGGTTCGTGCCGTTAAAAAAGCTGACGACGCCGATCACGACGAGGAAAATCAGCAAATAAAAGATGGTATTGCGGAAAATCCGGTTCATTTCTTGCCTCCTCCCATATGAAACACACTATACTCAATACTATCATAGAAATTTGTTTCAATACAAACAATTCGGCCGTCGCCCAGCAACCGTTCTACTTTTGGTACACTTCCGGCTTTAAGACGCCGATAAACGGGAGGTTGCGGTATTTTTCCGCGTAATCGAGCCCATAGCCGACGACGAATTCATCCGGGACGGTAAATCCGGTGTAATCGGCTTGAATGTCCGCCTTCCGTCCAGACGGCTTGTCAAGAAGCGTGACGATTTTGATCGAATTCGCCTTCCGGTAGCGAAACAAGTCGACCAAATAGCTGAGCGTCAGCCCACTGTCAATAATATCCTCAATGATCAAAATATCCCGTCCTTCGACGGAGGTGTTCAAGTCTTTGACGATTTTCACTTCGCCGGATGAAACGGTCGCATTGCCATAGCTTGATACGTCCATAAAATCCATTTCTAAATATGTATCAATATGTTTGAGCAAATCGGCCATAAACGGCATCGCCCCTTTGAGAACGCCGACAGCGAGCGGAAAACGGCCTTCATATTCTTTCGTTAACAAACCGCCGAGTTCTTTGACTTTTGCCTGAATTTCCTCTTCAGTGATCAACACTTTTTGAATATCGTCTTTCATCCCCATCTTATTTTTCCTCCTAGCTGTTCATCGCCTGATATTGCAGCAAAATATAGCGAGCTTGCCCACGGTTTTGCGCTTCGAAAGCCGATTTTTTCAAGCCAGGCATCCAAAGGATGCGACCGTCGGCATCTTCGACAATCGGCCAGCGATCCCTTTCCATCCGCGGAATTTTTGCTTCAATGAAAATTTCTTTCAATTTTTTCGTGCCTCCCGTCCCCTTGAGCACCATCCGGTCGCCGCGCCGACGCGTCCGCACGCGAAGCGGCAAGGAGACGGAAGCAGGATCCACGACGAACCAATCATTCCCGGCCTGCTTTCTTGGATAGTGTTCCCCAAATTCACTGATGATTGCATAGCCGTTTGGGAGGGGCAATAGCGCCGGAACCGGCAGTTCAAACCAATAGCCTTTCTCGCCGCTTTCTGCGTCAAAAGTAAACAAACAGCGGTCGTACGAGCGAATCACTTTGAGCCCTTTTGGCAAATCGATCATTCCGGAAGGGCGGCCGCGCTCACAAAGCATCAGTATATGGCCGATATGTACGGAAGTCAATGTCGGCGGAACGCCGCCATAAAGACGGAGAAGCAACAGCTGCAGCACCCGGCGCTGCAGCGGTCGCGGCAGCTCCAAAAATGGTCCGATGGAAAGCGCCGCATCGCGATGTTGTTTTTCCATTACTTTATTCAGCGCGTCCGCGGCTAATTCCTCCAAAAATTGCTCATCTTCCGCCATCATTTCGCTGTATTGCTGAAACCGCTCGTGCAGGCGCGGATTTTCCTGCCGCAGCAACGGGACAATATGATGGCGGAACCGGTTGCGCGTATAATCGTCTTTTTCATTGCTCGGATCGCGGCGTGGAGACAGCCCCATCTGCCGGCAATACGCTTCAATCTCCGCCCGGCTGACAGCCAAAAACGGACGGATGAGATAGCCGCCGTGAAACGGCCGTTTGACGGGGATACCAGCGTATCCTTTGCTTGTGCTGCCGCGCACAAGCCGCATTAAAATCGTCTCGACTTGATCGTCGCCATGATGGCCTACGGCGACGTACCCCGCTTGATGCTTTTCCATCAGTTCGGCAAAAAAGCGGTAGCGGCAGATCCGCGCCGCCTCTTGGGCGCCGAGACCTGCGCTGCGCTGAAAGGCCGGGACGTCGATTTGCGCAGTCTCACATAAAATACGGCGCTCCACGCAAAAACGTTTCACAAACTCCATCTCTTCTTCTGACTCCCGCCCACGAAACATATGGTCAACATGGGCCGCTATGACCTGAAGCTTCCATTCGTCGCGCAGCGACAAAAAAACGTGCAGCAACGCAAGCGAATCCGGGCCTCCGGAGACGCCAACGATGACGGCCGCTCCTTCTGAAAGCAGTTGATGCCTGTGGATAAAGGCGCGCACTTTGTCGATCATCCGAGCCAACCTCTTTGCGTTTCTTTCAGCTTCATCGTAACACGTCCGCCCTGTTTTCTCAAAAAAAATTACATCGCCAGCTGCCAATATATATAAAAGGCATAGGCGCCCAGCAATGCGGCGGCGATGACCAACGTTTCGACAATCCCTCTCGCTTGGCGGCGCCGTTTCACCTGCCGCCCCGACCGACGGCTTGGCACTGCCTTTCTTTCGTTTTCCGCCGATGTATGGCGGGAAGAGGCGGCCAATAAGTCGCGACGCATATCGGCCGCCTTTCGATATCGGCCGTCAAGCGCCTTTTGCAGCACCTCCTTGTATCGGGTTAAAAAGCGGTCCGTTTCGATGATGGACAACAGCTGCGCCCGACCGTCACCCTTTTTCTCAATCGGCCCCGGGCAGCAAGAAGAAATCATCACCATCGCCGCCGCAAACAAGTCGTAAGATGGCTCCGCTTTGCGCGATCCAAGCCCCCAATAGCCGCGGTCATACAGCTCAGTAAACTCTTTTACCGCCCTTCCTTGCAGCGTCGTCCCGCCCACATCAAGCAACCGAACCGACGGCGGCGACCCGGTAACGATCAAATTATCCGGCTTTAAATCCCCAAATACCCATCCTTCTTGATGAAGCCGATCAAGCACCGACAACAGCTGCATCACGAGCACGGGCGCCCATTCTTTTCCACGGCGGCGGATGAAAGCAGCGAAATTCTCCCCTTCAATATACTCCATCACATAAAACGGGATCGTCTCCCGCGCAAACGGGCTTTGCCAGTCATCGGCTTCCAGCAAAGAAGGCCCGAGGGCGGCTCCCTGGACCTTAGCAAAACGGCGCAATATATTCATTTCCGATGCCAATGACGCATAGTCATCGCTCAACTTGACGGCGACGCGAGTCCGGCCGTTCTCCGCCAAATAGACGACGCCGTTCGCCCCGCTGCCAAGCCGCCGCAGCAGCCGGTAGGAACGGCCGTGCCATTTCCCAGTGATGACCGTACCAGGCGGCAAATTACAAAGACGATTCTTCGATGTATGGCTCATCGCCATCGCCGATCCAGCTCCTTAACGACCGTTTACGCTCAAAATAGGCGATTGCCTCACGCAGCGCCGGTCCGGTCGGCGTCAGCCCGCCCGACGCCAATTTCGGAAAGATAGTGGACAACTCTTCAATCCTTGGCGTCCAGTCGATCATTTTTTCGGCGTGCGCCCGTTTTCCCGGGAAGATGAACACCGAAAAGCGGTTTTCGCCCATGCGCGCATTTAAGCTGAGCGATAAATCGATGAGCGCCTCTTTGACGGTCGGCAGTTTTGTTTTCATGCTCCCGCTCGTATCGATCAAAATGAGCACATCAAGGGCAACCGTTTCCCCGAGTTCATCGACGACTTCCATCACTTGGCCGCGCTTGTCCGGCGGCAAGTCCTCAAGCGAAACGTCAGAACCAAAGATTTGTTTCAACTCGCGATTGACGAGCCCTTGCAACGTCTGAGTCATCGCTTGGCGCGTCACCATTTGCACGGTTTGCGACAGCTGTTTCGCGTACACGACTTGGCTCATCCCGCCGCCAGCCGCGGCGATCGCTTCAATTTCCCGCCGTCCGTTTTCATCCATCGCACCTTGGTCCAAGATGCCGATCACGTTCACCGTAATGCCTTGCTCACGGGCTAGCGCCGCCATGGCGGCTGGGTCCTCACCATGGTTGGAGCAGCCATCGGTAATGAGCAAAATTTGCCGCAACGTTCCCTTTCGCACGTTCGTTCCCCTCCTTGGCGAATGTATTACCATCATCGCCGCAGGGGAACGTTTTTATACGCTAGCTATTGCGCCTTTTTCATATACATGTATGCCGGAATCGTCGCCCATTTCGGCGTATTGTGCCGAACTTTGGCGACAACGACGGTCATATCGTCTTCAATCTCGCCGCCGCATTGGCGGATCACTTCTTCCATGATCAAATCGGCGACTTCCTGCGGGTCGTTCGTCTTTAATTCTTGAATTTTCCGCTTCATCCAAACATCATGGTTTTCGACGTTCATCGGCCCTTCAAACACACCATCGCTCATCATAATGAGCAAGTCGCCCGATTTCAGCTGCTCGGTGACAACGTCAAATTCCACTTCTTTAATGATGCCCATCGGCAAGTTGCTCGCTTCCACTTTCATCACCTTGTCACCGCGCTTAATAAAGCTTGGCGTCGATCCGATTTTCAAAAACTTCGTCGCCGCGTTTTGCAAGTCGATGATGGCCAAATCCAGCGTCGCATACATGTCTTCTGTCGTCCGCAATGCCAAAATCGAATTGATCGATTTGATGGCAATCGACTCGTCCATTCCCGTCTGCAAAATCTTTTGCAACAGGCGCAGCGTCTCGCGGCTTTCGTCATGCGCCCGCTCCCCATTGCCCATGCCATCGCTGATGGCAACGGCGTACTTGCCGGTAGCAAGTTCAATCGTTGCATAACTGTCGCCAGAAATGAACCCCCCTCCTTTGGCGGCAAACGCGACGCCCGTTTCGACGACGAACGCTTTCGTCGAGCCGAAGGCGACGCGGCAGTAGCCGTTCGGGTAGGCGGCGCACTCTTCGCGCTTGACGACGATCGTCTCTCCCAAAATATCTGACAGCATCGGCGCAATCAGTTTTTCGCACTCACCCCGCCCTTCGCAGTAAGGAATGCTCATTTCAATATCGATATTTCCTTTTTCCAAACTGTAAATGTCGACATGGCCCACTTCGATGCCAAACTCTTGCAGCGCATGGTAAATTTGTTCTTCCTGCAAATAATGGTTTTCCTGTTCTTTCTGCATTTCTTTGGCGAAATCGTCCATCACTTGCGAAACGCCCAACAGCTGTTCAGCGACAAGCTTCCGGCTTTCGTGGATTTGCCGTTTGAGCTTGCGGTTTGCTTGATAAGCAACCATCTCTTTTTCAATCGCGTCGACGACTTTGCCGGCCTTGACGCAATACCGCTCCCACTCGCGCAGCAACTGATGGTTTTGCGACAATGTTTTTTCGTCCGCCTCGCCCATCATTTGCTTCATGTACGCATAGGTTGTACGAAAGTTGTCCGCCCAGCATTGCGTCTTCTTAAAGCACGTTTGGCACGTTTTTTCCGTGATGTCGCTCAAAAAATAGTCGACTTCACGGTCGCTGTATTCATTAGCATCCGGAAGCGGTTCGGGCGAAAAGCTTTCCGCCAGCGCCTGAAAGACGTTGGAAAACTGCGAGACGCGTTGCACCGTCATATCGCGGATTTTCCGGACGTATTGTTGTTGCTCATTTATATATTCTGCCGTGCCGGGAATGTATTTGGCGATTTTCTCCGTCAGTGAACGGGATGTACCAAAAAACAGCATAATTGCGATGCCGGATTCAAACAGCGTCGGCACAAGCTCACTCTTCCCTTCGCCGTATAAACCAAGCAACAGCGTCGCGACGAGGAGGCCGAACGCCACCCCAAGTTTTTTCCCTTCCCTCAGCAACCCGCCAAGCAGCCCGGCGAAAGCAAGCAAACTCATTTCCGACAAGTTGCCGACATTTGCCAAGCTCAGTACAAGCCCGGTGACAACGCCGACGGTGGAGCCGGTCGCCGCTCCGGCGACAAACGCGAACAACAAAACGAGGTAGCGCGACATCACATGCTCAAGCGACAAACCGTACACAGCCCAACCGATCATCCCGGTCAACATCGAGGCGAGCAAAATGATCAACGAAATGATCTCTTCCGCTCGCAACGCATGTTTATGCTTCTGCACTGTCAACAACGGGATGCTTTGCATAAAAATCAAGGTCAATACAAGCGACAGCCCGGCTTCGACGACCGCCATGGCGGCGCCGTAGACCGATCGCTCTCCGAGCCAATAATAGGAGATCAGCCATTTGGCGGAAAGAGACAGCACAAACACAACAAATGGAACGATTTTCAGTGACTCACTGATCACCCTCCGCACCCATCCGTAAATAAAGAGAAAGCCAAAAATGGAAACGCCGACAAACAGCGCCACATCAAGCGACAGCGTCAAAGCACCGGCCAACAGCGAGATCAACGCAAAAGCGGCCTTGTCGCGGCGCAGCATATAGACCGAAACGAAAAATGGCAAAGCGAACGGGGTCAGCTTCGATAAAATCAATGCTCGTCCAAGCAAAAAGCCGACAAGAAGAAGCAAAAAGCCTTGATGGATGAACAGATGACCGAGGCGCAGCTTCACATGGCGCATCCAGCGCGACACCGTTGCTTGCGTGTCATGAATCGGCACTTCCGAAATGCTGCGGCGCACCGTCCCTCTTTCTACTCTTTCCATTCCCGATCCTCTCCTTTACCTTTCTATTACCCCCTATTATATCGCTTGAATTGTCAGAAATTTGTCAAAACCACAGAGAAAAATAAAAAATCGTTCGACGTTTTCCACGGCAAAACGCGGTCAACAGGCTTGTTCCGACAGAAAGAGACAAAAAAGAAAAACGAGCATGTCGCTTGATGGCGCATGCTCGTTTGCGATGACCCGTACGGGATTCGAACCCGTGTTACCGCCGTGAAAGGGCGGTGTCTTAACCACTTGACCAACGGGCCATTTTGGATTGTTGGTGGCGGTGGAGGGGATCGAACCCCCGACCTCACGGGTATGAACCGTACGCTCTAGCCAGCTGAGCTACACCGCCGTGTGACAACAGTTTATATCATAACGGAGGAGATGACGATTGTCAATACATATAGGCGGAAAATGCAGAGGGGAAATATATCCTCTTATTCCATACAGAAACAAAAAAGCATCCATAGCGACGGATGCTTGTTTCCGAATTTGTCATCCTTCAAACAATCTTTCAGCAGCAAGTTACCCTCGTCTCGCTCCACGACCTCCCCGCTTCGACTCCGTATGACGGCGCAGCGATGCCAATCGGTCTTCACTCTCTTTTAAGAATCGGCTGATTTTTTGTTCTAAGCTGTCCGCCGCGGAGCGGTCGTTTGTCCGATGGCGCGGCCGCTGCGAAGAAGGCGTGTCTTTTGCTTTGCGAATGGACAGGCCGATTTTTCCATCTTGACCGACGTTGATGACTTTGACATACACCATATCGCCGACTTTCAGATGATCGTTGATGTCTTTGACATAGTTATCGGCTACCTCGCTAATGTGAACGAGTCCTGTGACCCCCTCCGGCAGCTCCACAAACGCCCCAAATTTCGTAATGCCCGTGACCTTGCCTTGTAACTTGCTGCCTACTTCAATCGACATAAAAAAAGTGCTCCTCCTTAAAACGCTTTAAAGATGGTGTTTTTTTTATTATAGCGAATGAAAAAAATGCGTGTCAATATGACGAATGCCCATAGAAAACGGGCATTCGCAGGCAAAATTATTTTTCCGGCAAGACGAAAATAATTTCTCCATCTTTCGATAAGTAATATTTTTTCCGCGCCAGCTCGGCGATATAGTCATCATCATGCAACTTTTTCATTTCCTCTTTCAGTTGCTTTTCCTTCCGTTCAAGCTCCGCAAGCTGCTCTTTCAGCTTTTGCTGTTCCGCCGTTTTTGCATCGATCGCCTTCGCTTGCGAGTGCAAGGTGTAGACAAGAGCGGAGGCGAATATCGCAAACAACAACGACCAGACAACCAAACGGACAGCGACAACCCGCCGTCTTCTCGCCGCCTTCTGCTTTTTCTCCTCATGCTCCGCTATGTACGTCGACGACAGCTTCGTCACATTCGTTCTCCGGGGCACGTTCATCGCGTTTACACCTCTTTTACTCGCGCCATTTCGCAAACCACATGCTTATTTTCTCTTTTGTATTCTTGATTTGTCCAGCAAATCCTTTTAAACGTCGAAAAAATTTTTCCACCCCGGCTCGTCTTTGCGGCGGCACCCGCCGCCAAATCATGATGCCCGTCCAACGCAGCGGAGCAAGCAAAAGGCGGATCATCTTCCAAACAGCCAGCAGCACAAACCGAACGATCCACAACAAAAGCCGCCAAGCGAACAATAGAAGTGCCAGCGCCATTTGCCCAAGGAGGATGAGCGGGCGCATGACCATGAGGCGGAACAGCTGAACGAGCGTCTGTCCGAGTCTTACCGCCAGCCCAATGAACCACTCGAGCACCCGAACATAAAAGGAGCGGAGCAAGCTTTGATAAGCGGCATATCCGCATAAAAGCGCGAGAAACAAATAAAAGCGAAGCTCGCCTTCATTGACGAAAAGAAGCACATAAAACACGATGAGCGCCTGCACCGCCCAAAACAGCACGTCATTCACAAAGACGAGCCAGTGCGCCCGCTCATGCCGTTTCAACATCCGGCTGTACGTATCCCACGCCAGGCCAAGCCAGCCGCCCATGCCAATCATCGCCAGCATGGTGTACAGCTGTATGCTGACATTCATTTGAACAACTTGCTAAAGAATCCTTTAGCCTTCTCCTGATGGTCATCTAAATAAACGAGGTCGAAAATGCGCCCTTTAATCGAAACAACGCCTTTGTCGACATCTAAGTTTTTCATCTGCAAGTTTTGCCCGCGGATGGCCAAAAAGCCCATGACCGTCTCAAGCAAAAACTCCTCGTTGTCAAAGCTCTCGACTTGTTTCACCCCGGTGATGTCAAGAAGGCGCCGGCCGCGCATGATCACATCATGTTCCTGGACCGGACCTTTGTTCGTGCTTCCGCCAAATTCATCGTGTCGACTCATGTTCATCCCCCGCATTTCCATTTAGTATAGAAAGCCGGCAAGGCCAACCGCCTTTTCTCATCCGTTGTTTGTACCATATGTATGTCAGCGGGGGATGGTTTAGAACAAGCCTGCAGGACAAATTAGACGTCGTCTTGTTCCGGCGCCGGGGTGGTCCGTTCTTCGCGGATCAATTCGTACAGCCCGGTTGCCTCCTCTTTTTTCGTTGTTTCTTTTAGATCCGTCACTTTTACCGTTACCCGCTTTTGCCCAAATTGAATCGTCAATTCATCGCCGACTTTCACATCGGAGCTCGCTTTGGCGACATGGCCGTTGATCCACACTCTCCCTTGATCGGCGATTTCCTTCGCCAACGTGCGGCGTTTGATGAGGCGGGACACTTTTAAAAATTTATCAAGGCGCATTGCATGATCCCCCTTACCGTTCGTTTTCTTTGGCTTCTTCCCAAAAACGATCGAGTTCGGCAAGCGAAAACGAGGTGATCGACCGGCCGCTTTTTCGCACTTGTTCCTCGATATAAGCGAAACGGCGGGCAAATTTGTCGTTGGCCATTTGCAACGCTTCTTCCGGTTGAATCCCGTAATAACGGGCAAGGTTGATGAGCGCGAACAATAGATCGCCAAACTCGCCGACAAGCCGATCGCGACGGCCGCCGGACGTTTCGGCTCGAAACTCGGCCATTTCTTCTTCGACTTTTTGCCATATCGGCGCGGCATCATCCCAGTCAAACCCGACTTTCGCCGCTCGTTTCTGCAGCTCGTACGCCCGCATCGTCCCCGGCAGACTTTTCGGAATGTCGGCAAGAATCGATTCCGAAAGCCCGCCTCCTTTTTCTTTCTCCTTGATCTTCTCCCAGTTGGCAACGACTTGTTCGGCCGTCTCGGCCGTGACATCGCCAAACACATGCGGGTGGCGTCGGATCATTTTCGCCGTCAGCGTGCGGATGACGTCGTCGATCGAAAACAACCCTCGGTCGGCGCCGATTTGCGCATGGAGCATTACTTGCAGCAATACGTCGCCGAGCTCCTCGACCATATGATCATCGTCACCCTCGTCAATCGCCTCGAGCAGCTCATACGCCTCCTCAAGCAAATAGCGCTTCAGCGACGCATGCGTCTGCTTCCGATCCCATGGACAGCCGTTCGGCCCTCTCAGCGTGGCGATGACGCGGCGCAGCGTCTCAAACCGGTGGTAAAGCAACGGCTCGTCCTTCACCGGCGGCACGTAGACGCTTGTCAAGTTGTCAAGCCCCGTCTCGCGGTCCAACTCATAAAGCGGCACGCGCTTTACTTGCTCGTCCTTCGTGCCTGCCGCGGTGACAATGTAGATCGGGTAATCGTCGGGAAGCTGCTCCATCAAAGAAAGCTTCACGTTTGAGGCCACAAACGAATCGTACACTTGACAAAAAACAGCATGCAGTGAAGGCGACCATTCTTCTCCTCGAAAAGTCGTCGCATCAAGCAACTGAAACCCTTCAATTGGATCGATGCGCACCGCCGTAAACAGCGCATCCAAAAAGCTTTGACCACCTTCGATAACGATTCGGCAGACGCCGCGCCGCTCAGCTTCGAAAAGAAGTTGCACCGTCCGCTCGGCAACAAGCGGATGGCCGGGAACAGCGTAAAACACATCGCCGCGCTTCGCCTGTTCCGTCAATCGATCGACGATGTCAGCGTACACATCCGCAAACTGCTCGTGTTTTTCATACACTTCATCAAATGACGTAAACGCAATCCCTTCCTCCGTAAGCCATTTGACCACCGGGTGTTCTTTCGTCCGCAAAAAGAGCGGATGCGCCCGCTTTAGCTTTCGGTACACACCGATCGGCAGCTGTTTTACATCTCCGGCGCCGAGGCCGAACACATAAATCGTATTCATCGCCGATCACCTGCCTCCTAATCGTAGACGGAATTTATTAGCCAATGGGAAAGCTTCCAACTCCTGTTCAGAAAAAACATGTCCTTTCACAATACACGCAAGGTAAACGACAGCACCGATGGCAACGCCGCCAAGCGCCTCGGCAGCCGCCCATAGCCGCCCCTCGCTCGAGCTGTCCATCAGCCACCTATACCCATGCAAGACGACGGCCATCATAGCGGCCGCTTTCACGGTTGGGTACATGTATTTCCGGCCCGCCGTCCGATATTCACGCGGCAAAAAGGCGCATAAAAAGCCTGCCATGAGCGCATAAGCACCCGTCGTCGCCGCGGCGGCGCCAAGCGCTCCAAACCGCGGAGCAAGCCAATGCATAAGCGCGGCCTTCCCCGCCACTGCCAACGCCACGCCGGCAGCGGCCGTCCATTCCCTCCCCATTCCTTGCAATAATGCAGAGGCGGTCAACGCGATCGTAGTAAAAAAGACAGAGGAGGACAAGACGGCGAGAACCGACGAACCGTAGTCATTCTCGAACAACATCGCATTGATCGGTCGAATGAGGCAAATGAGCCCTAACGAAGCACCAAGCCCAATGACAACGGCAAGCCGGATGGACAGCGCTCCATAGGCGAAAACGGCACCTTGGCGGCGCGCTCCGGAAAGAAGTGGAACAAGCGCCAATGAAAACGACGTGCCGACGACCGTGCCGAGCTGAATGAGCGGCTGACCGCGGTCGTACACTCCTTTTAGCCGCTGCACCTCATCGAGCCTTGCCCCCGCTTCCTGTAGAAGCGGAACGAATAAAAATGAATCGACGAGTGGAATCAGCGTCAACGCCATATTCGTCAAGCAAATGACCGTCCCCGCCGTCAATAAACGCCGGCCCACCTGTCGATCCCAAGCTGGCGGCGTGCGGCCCGACGTTTTTAGCCGCCGACGCCGGGACAGGAAGAAAAGCAAAATGAAAAGCGCCGCCGCCATGCCTACTAGCGTCCCTGCGACCGCTGCCATGCCGCAAGCATAGACGTCGGCGCCGCGCTGCACCGCTCCATACGACAGCCCTAAAATCGCCGTCACCCGGACGAATTGCTCGCCAACTTGGGACGCCGCTGTCGGCGTCATATCATGCCGCCCTTGGAAATAGCCACGCAACAATGCGATGGGCGGAAACAGCAAAAACGAAAATGAAAGCAAGCGCACGAGCGGCGTAAGCCGTCCATCGCCCATCGCCGAGGCAATCACCCCCGCCCCTAGATACAGCGAAGCAAACAGGATGACGCCAAGGACGCTTAACACCAACAAGGCGACGCGCACACTAGCGGCAGCGCCCGCTTCATCCTGTCCCGCCAACCGCTCGGCGACAAGCTTCGAGACGGCAACCGGGTAGCCGGTCAGCGAGAGTGCGACGACGATGCCATAAATCGGGTACACTTGTTGGTAAATATAAAAACCAATGTCCCCGACCATATTTTGATACGGAACACGGTACAAAGCGCTTAATAGTTTCGCGGCCAAAGCGGCGGCCGTTAAGATCGCCGCCCCTTTCCATACGTTTCCCATCCAGTTTCTCCCCTCGCATAGACAACCCACTCAACCTAGACGCCGGAGGGCGATAGAAGCCGCCAAGCGCCATTATGGCTACGCTCGATATTATAGCGCAACTTCCGCCTGTTGGACAAAGGTGATGGTCAACTCGCACGGCTTCATGCGCTGTTCCGCAAGCCAAGCGGACGAAAAAGCAGGATGTGGAAGCGATTCCGGGATTCAAGGCATCTCGCCCCCATTTGCCGGGCGGAAAAAAAGGCAGCCTGTGAAGCTGCCTTGTTGTTTCGCCTATTGTTCCATTTGTCGAGCCAAAAAGCTGGCGGCTGTTTCTACTGCTTTATGCTCCACTTCACCAAGCGTTTTCTCGCGCGATAAAATGATGACTGCTCCGATCGGATCGCCGTTGGCGACAATCGGGCCGATCGTATACGACTTCAACGTTTCCGTCATCCCGTCAACGAGCTCGACTTCCCCTTCCTCCGTATGGAGGATGGAATTGCGGTCTTCCATGGCTTTTTCCACCAACGGGCTGACGCTTTTGTTCATATACTCTTTTTTCGAAACGCCGGCGACAGCGATGTATACATCGCGGTCGCAAATGAGCACAGGCTGGCCGAGGCTGTCAAACAGCGCTTCGGCGTACTCTTTGGCAAAGTCGCCTAATTCACTGATCGGCGAATATTTTTTCAAAATGACTTCTCCATCGCGGTCAACAAATATTTCGAGCGGATCTCCTTCGCGAATGCGCAACGTTCTGCGAATTTCCTTCGGAATGACAACTCTCCCTAAATCATCAATGCGACGAACAATACCGGTTGCTTTCATGCCTTGTATACCCTCACTTTCATCTAGGATTTGAAGGATACTCCGATGAACCCTTTCAATGGGGAATTCACCATTGTTGTCATTAGTATCCTTCACAATCCACGTTCTATACGTGATGAAAGTGATTTTGGCCATTTTAGATAAAATTGCCCATCCTTCATTATCGCCACATGCAGGAAACGATAAACATCATAAAACTTTTTCTTGATTATGCCGTCACCGACTTCTCATTTTCCACCCCAGACAGCCGCCGCAGCGTCTCCTCTAAAATCATCAGCCACTCGTGCGGCTTCATTTCCTTGATATAGAGCACAATTTTCAGCTTCGCTCCGTCCATGCCAAACCCGAATAAGCGGCCATGCCGGCGTCCGATGTCAGATAGACGCTGGATTTCCACCGTTTTCGATGCCTGTTCAGTAAACAAGATGTCAATTTGCTGCTTATGTTGCTTCATCGATTCGACGCCAAGCTGCTTGGCCAACACCTTCAACTCAGCAATTTGGAACAAATACGCAACTTCATCTGGATAATCGCCGAAGCGGTCGACCATTTCCTCACGCAGCGCCTCAACGTCTTCGAGCGTCTCCACTGCCTTAAATCGCTTGTACATCTCGATCTTTTGCAACTCGTCTGCAATGTATGTGCTCGGAATATAGGCGTCGACTTCGACATCGATGACGACATCCGGCCGCTCGTCTTCTCGCTTGATGCCGCGCCGTTTCTCGATCGCTTCTTTCAACATTTGCGAATACAAATCGAATCCGACCGAGTCGATAAAGCCGTGCTGTTCGGCGCCGAGAATGTTGCCCGCGCCGCGGATCGACAAATCGCGCATGGCAATTTTAAAACCAGAGCCGAGCTCGGTAAACTCTTTAATGGCTTGCAGCCGCTTTTCTGCCGCTTCATTGAGCACTTTATCTTTCCGATAGGTGAAATACGCATAAGCGACGCGGTTGGAGCGGCCGACGCGCCCGCGCAGCTGATACAGCTGCGACAATCCCATCCGGTCGGCGTCATAGACGATAAGCGTGTTGACATTCGGAATATCGATGCCCGTTTCAATGATCGTCGTCGTCACCAGCACATCGTATTGCCCTTCCAAAAACGCCAAAATCGTCGATTCGAGCTCCGTTTCCGACATGCGACCATGCACGTAAGTGACGCGCGCTTCCGGGACAAGCTGTGCGATTTCTTCCGCTTTCAAGTCGATATCTTCAATATGGTTGTAAAGGAAAAACACCTGCCCGTCGCGGGCGAGCTCACGTTCAATCGCCTCTTTGACGAGTTCGGGCGTATATTCCATGACATACGTTTGCACCGGGAATCGGTTTTCAGGCGGCGTCTCGATGATCGACAAATCGCGCACGCCGATCATCGACATATGCAACGTACGCGGAATCGGCGTCGCCGTTAAGGTGAGCACGTCGATGTTCGCCTTCAGCTGCTTAATTTTTTCTTTATGCGCCACGCCAAACCGTTGCTCCTCGTCGATAATGAGCAAGCCTAAATCTTTAAACTTCACGTCTTTCGACAGCAGCCGATGCGTTCCAATGACCATATCGATCGTCCCATCTTTTAGCCCTTTGATGATCTCGGCTTGTTGCTTTTTCGTCCGGAAGCGGTTCAACAGTCCGACGTTGATTGGGAACCCTTGAAACCGTTCGCGCACCGTTTCGTAATGCTGTTGGGCCAAAATCGTGGTCGGCACAAGAAAGGCCACTTGTTTGCCGTCCATAATGGCTTTAAACGCCGCCCGCAACGCCACTTCCGTCTTCCCGTAGCCGACGTCGCCGCAAAGGAGGCGGTCCATCGGTTTGTCGCTCTCCATATCACGCTTAATTTCCTCAATCGACCGAAGCTGATCTTCCGTCTCTTGATACGGAAACGCCGCTTCAAATTCGCGCTGCATCTCGGTGTCCGGCGAAAACGCATATCCTTTGCTTGCCTCACGCTCGGCGTACAGCTTGATTAAATCTTCAGCAATATCCTGGACGGATGATTCCACTTTCTTTTTGACCTTTTTCCATTCCGAACCGCCTAGTTTGTAAATTTTTGGTTCTTTTCCTTCCGAGCCGACGTATTTTTGCACTTGATCCATTTGGTCGACCGGAACATACAGCGTATCGCCGCCTTGGTACTGGATATGAATATAGTCTTTATGCACCCCGTTGATTTCTAACGTCTCGATGCCTAAATATTTCCCGATGCCATGGTTGACATGGACGACGTAGTCGCCGACTTGCAATTCGGCGTAGCTTTTGATCCGCTCGGCGTTGGACAGCTTTTGCCGGCGCACCGGGCGTTTGACCCGTTTTTTGAACAACTCTTCTTCTGTGATGACGGCAATTTTTTGCAACGGCAATTCAAACCCGGTATTTAAATCTCCTTCAAGGAGCTGGCATTTGCCATGCAGCAAAGCCGCATCGCGCGCGAGCGGCAGCGCGTCAATCTCATAATCTTGAAGCAATGATTGCAGCTTTTTCACCCGCTCTGCATTCGGCGCCAAAAAGACGACCGCATAGTTTGCCTTTTTCCACCGCTCGACTTCGGATTGAAGAAGCGCCATTTGCCCATGGAAGTTTTGCATTTGTTTGCACGTAATATTGACGACGTTTTGTGGGTGGGCATACGGAACATGGCGCAAAAACAACGATAAGTATACCCGCTGGAATCGATGTTTTTGCAATAATTCAGAAAACGAATGCGAAAGCGGCACGCCATGAATCATTTTCCCACTGTCAAGCAAACTCGTATACCATTCCGCCTCTTCGCGGTCCAACCGTTCCGCCGCCTCTTGCAGCCGGCTCATTTCATCCATGAGCAGCACGCCGTCTTCTGGCAGGTAATCTAGCAAACTCGCAACCTTTTCATAAAAAAGGGACATATATTTATATTGTTGCTCGATTTCCTGCCCCTCGCGCAATTGCTCAAGCTCAGCGTGAATATGTTCATACATCCGCTGTTTGGCGGCCTCATCTTTCATCGTCTCCAAACTCGACGCAAGCCCCGCTTCAATCCGCTCGATTCCTCGGCACCGCGTCTCACCATCGAGAATGATTTCATCGGCCGGCCCGATCATGATGCGCTCGATTTGCCCTTGCGAACGTTGGTCGTCAGGGGTGAACGTCCGAATCGATTCGATTTCCGTATCAAACAGCTCGATGCGGTACGGAAGCTCAGCGGTCAATGGATAAATGTCGATGATGCCGCCGCGGACGCTGAACTCTCCGGGGGCGGAAACGGTGCCGACCCGTTTGTACCCCATTTGCACAAACTTCTGTTTACAACGTTCTACATCGAACTCTTGTCCAACGGAGAAGGTGAACAAATACTGCTTCCAAAGCGACGGCGGCGGCAACAAACGCCGCAAGCCGGCGACCGGGCAGACGACGACTCCTTTTCCGCCTTGCGCCCAATGGTTCATAATCTCTAGGCGCTGTGCCTTCAGCTCCGGGCTGGCGACCGCCATCTCAGCGGCGATCACTTCGTTTACTGAATAAAGGAACACGTCTTCCGGCCCGAGCAACGAAACGAGATCGTCATACATTTTTTGCGCCTGAAACAAATTGTGAGAGACGACTAACAGCGGCCGGCCTGTCTCCTTGTAAAGCGTGGAAATAAAAACAGACCGGGCCGATCCGGACAGCCCGGCGACAAGCTGTTCCTTCAAACGGACATGGAGCCCCTCGATGATCGTACGGACATCTTGGTTTTCAGCTAAATAGCGATGCAACGAAAGCACCCCTATTCTCCCTCCTCTCAACGCCAGTTTCTTTCCGTTTCATTGGCCTGGCGCAAACACAAAAACGCTTTGGTCGCCCAAAGCCGCCCTTAATGGATGAATTTTTCGTATTGATGCCATTCTGGGTTTCGCGCCAGCGCCTCTTGACAGTCTTCGCAAATCGTTTTCACATGAATGTCACCGTTCGGTTCATACGAAATCATCTCGAGCCGTTCCTCTTCCGTTAAGTGGTGGAATCCCAGTTTCTCGCTGTATATCGGCATTTGCTCAATCGTTCCGACTTTTGCACCGCAATGGCGGCAATAGTAATGTAGCGCCATTCAAGCCAACCTCCTCACTGGGCACCGGGCTGTTCCGCCCACAAGGCAGGCGAAGCCGACGCTTCGGCCGCCTCCCGTACTCACATTGTGCACCAGTTCAGAGGAAAATATTCACTCGTTAAAATCATTCATCACTTGAATAAATGGCGCCTTCACCGCCTGTTCACACGCATCGGCAGCCCGCAGCACCGCTTTGTCCACCGCCGGTTTCTCCTCTTCCGTAAAGCGGCTGAGCACGTAATCCGCAACCGGTTGCCCGTTCGTTGGCCGACCGATGCCAATGCGAATGCGCTTAAACTGCTCGGTGCCAAGGTGGTGAATGAGCGATTTGACGCCATTATGGCCGCCGGAGCTTCCTTTCAGACGAAGGCGGATTTTTCCCGGCGGGAGATCGAGGTCATCGTAAATGACGATGACATCATCGATGGCAATGTCGTAGTAATCCATAAGTGGGCGAACACATTCCCCTGATAAATTCATATATGTCAACGGTTTGCATAATGCCACTTTTTCGCCAGAAACGGACGCCGTTCCGAACAAGCCGCGAAATTTAGCGGTTTTTAACGATACATTCCAGCGCTTCGCCAGTTCGTCGATGACGAAAAAGCCGACATTGTGCCTTGTTTGCTCATACTCCTTGCCCGGATTGCCGAGCCCGACAAACAGCTTCAATCCTCGCGCTCCTCTCTTTGCATGATACTACAAAAGACGTAACCGAAACGGTTACGTCTGTCACTCTTCTGGCGTCGTTTCTCTTCCTTCCGCAGCGTCAGGCTGCCCTGCCTCTTGCTGTTCGCCGCTATCGATTTCTTCCTCTTGTTGCGGCGGCAAGATCGTGGCGATCACTTCGGAAGGTTCATGATTGATTTCAAATTTGCCGTCCGTTTGCACGTCGCCAACGGTGACGGTATCACCGACTTGCAGTCCGGAAATGTCCACTTCGATCACTGGAGGAATGTTCGCCGGCAGGACGCGGATGGACAGCTCATGCAAGTTTTGCTGCAACACGCCGCCATCCTTCACGCCAGGCGCCTCGCCTACTAAGCGAACTTCAACGTCAATATCAACTTCTGTCGATAGATCAACCGCTTGAAAATCGGCGTGAAGCAACTCGCCACGCAACGGATCGCGCTGCATCTCGCGCAGCAACACCGAGTAGTCCTCGCCGCCGACTTTCAGCGTCAGCAAGCTTGTGCGTCCGCCTTCACGAAGCACTTTTTCCAGTTCAGCGGCGCTGACGAAAATCATTTTGTTTTCGACTTTTTTGCCGTACAAAATCGCTGGAATGCCGCCTTGCGAACGAATACGCCGCAATGTCGAACGTTTTTTGTCTGTGCGTTCTTTCGCTTCCAACACAATCGCCATGTTTCTTCACCTTCCTGAATTAGAATCTATTGACTACTTTATCCTAAAACAAGAAGGGCTAAACATGTTTTCTTGCGTTAGTCGAACAGGACGCTGACAGACTTCATTTCATACACGCGCGTAATCGCTTCAGCAATAAGCGGAGCCACCGACAGCTCTACAATTTTATCAATTTTTTTCTCTTCTGGCAAGGCAATTGAATTGGTGACGACCAGTTCCTTAATTTTGGAACTTTGAATGCGCTCGATCGCTGGACCAGACAGCACCGGATGGGTGCAGCACGCGTACACTTCCTTCGCTCCGCTTTCCGCTAGAGCGTTGGCCGCGAGTGTAATCGTGCCGGCCGTATCGATAATGTCATCAATCAAAATGGCCGTTTTCCCCGCCACTTGCCCGACAATGTTCATCACTTCCGCCACGTTCGGCTTCGGCCGGCGCTTATCGATAATGGCAATCGGCGCTTTCAAGCGGTCGGCGAGCTTGCGCGCCCTTGTGACACCCCCATGGTCCGGAGAGACGACGACAATATCTTCCAATTGTTTGCTTTTGAAATAATCCGCCAAAATGGGCACACCCATCAAATGATCGATTGGAATATCGAAAAATCCTTGAATTTGGGGGGCATGCAAATCAAGCGTGATGACGCGCGACGCTCCGGCCGTCTCGAGCAAGTTGGCGACCAGCTTCGCTGTAATCGGTTCGCGCGAACGCGCTTTCCGGTCTTGACGGGCATAGCCGTAATACGGCATCACGATATTGATCGTGCGGGCCGAGGCGCGCTTTAACGCGTCGATCATGATAAGCAACTCCATCAAATGCTCATTGACCGGCACGCTCGTCGATTGAATGACGAACACATCGTCGCCGCGGATGCTTTCTTCAATGTTGATTTGAATTTCCCCGTCGCTGAAACGGGAAACGGAACATTTGCCGAGCTCGATTCCCATGACTTCTGCAATTTCCTTCGCCAACTTCATGTTCGAGTTCAGAGCGAACAATTTTAATTGATGCTGACAGTCAGACATGATAGACCTCCGCTAAGATTTTTTCTTGCCTGGCAGGCGATCGACATAATTTTCTTTATTGACTTGCCGGGCGCGGGCAATGGCGAGCGCGCGACCGGGGACGTCATTCGTGATCGTCGATCCGGCGGCGACGTAAGCGCCTTGTCCTACCGTAACCGGTGCAATCAAATTGACATTGCAACCGATAAACGCCCCATTTTCGATTTTGGTCATATGCTTATTCACGCCGTCGTAGTTGACCGTAATCGACCCGCAGCCAAGATTGACATCGGCGCCGACTTCAGCATCGCCGATATAACTCAAATGCGGCGCCTTGCTTCCTTTGCCGAACGTCGATTTTTTCACCTCGACGAAATTGCCGATCCGCACCTCATCGTCGATTTTTGACAGCGGTCGAATATGGGCGAACGGGCCGATCGTCACATCCGAACCAATCTCGCTGTCATGGGCGACCGAATGGCGAATCGATGTGCGATGGCCGATATAGCAATTTTTAATTTCCGAATTTGGTCCAATGACGCAGTCTTCACCGATCACCGTCTCGCCTTCAATCACCGTGCCGGGGTAAATGACCGTGTCGCGTCCGATCATCGCCTCGGCGGAAATATAAGTGGAAGCCGGATCGATGATCGTGACCCCGTTTTTCATATGCTGACGGCAAATTCGAGCACGCATGATCCGCTCCGCTTCGGCGAGGGCGATGCGGTCGTTTACGCCGATCGTTTCCTCAAACGACGGCGCCTGATAGGCGGATACAACGCCGCCGTCGGCTTTGATAATTTCAATCACATCCGTTAAATAATATTCACCTTGAGCGTTGTGGTTGGTCACTTTTGTAAGCGCTTGAAACAATGTCTGGTTGTCAAAGCAATAGATTCCCGTGTTAATCTCGCGAATGTTCCGCTCTTGCTCGCTCGCATCCTTATGTTCGACAATTTTCTCGACATGGCCAGCCTGGTTGCGGACAATGCGGCCATATCCGGACGGATCATCAGCGATGGCCGTCAATACGGTCGCCTTCGCCTTGGCGGCCATATGATGCTCGACGAGCGTCTCCATCGTCTCAGCGGTGATGAGCGGCGTATCCCCACAGACGACAATCGTCACTCCTTCAAGGCCGCGCAAATGCGGAGCCGCCTGCATTACTGCATGCGCCGTCCCGAGTTGCTCCTCCTGCAGGGCATATTCACACTGAGAGCCGAGCTGTTCTTTCACTTGTTCCGCCCCAAATCCCACTACCGCAATCGTTTTTTCCACCCCAAGCTTCGACACTTGGTCGATGACGTGCTGAACCATTGGCTTGCCGCAAACGGGATGAAGCACTTTATACCACTTTGATTTCATCCTCGTCCCTTGTCCGGCCGCCAAAATGACCGCATATCGCTTCATGTGAAAGGCCTCCAATTACCCTTTTATCCATAATTGAATATATATGAATCAGTGGCACTTTTCAAGGAAACAATGCGGTTGCCAAAAAAATAGAGAGCTTGGTGAATTTCACCTAAGCTCCCTTTCATATGTTTACGAAGCGCCAGCTTCTTCAAGTTCTTCTTCCAACTTCCCGAGGCGGTGATATTCAGCGAGGATCGCCTCCTGGATTTTCCCGCGCGTGGCGGAATTGATCGGATGAGCGATATCACGGAACTCCCCATCTGGTGTGCGCTTGCTCGGCATCGCGACGAACAGCCCATTGTTTCCGTCGATGACGCGGATGTCATGGACGACGAACTCGTTGTCCAACGTAATGGAGGCGATCGCTTTCATCCGTCCTTCGGTATTGACGCGGCGTAATCTTACGTCTGTCACTTCCATTTTGCTCACCACCTTTTCCCCTATATGAGACTCGATGTAATTAATTCCACGTGCTCGAGTCATTTCCTTCTTTTTTCGAAAAATTTTTTATAAATTTTTATGTAGGGAAAAAGTGGGGCTAATCATTACGGAACGAGGGCAACGACTTCAATTTCGACAAGGACATCTTTCGGCAGCCGGGCTACTTCCACGCACGAGCGCGCCGGCTTATGGTTCGGGAAGTATTGGCTGTACACTTCATTCATGGCCGCGAAATCATCCATATTTTTCAGAAATACGGTCGTTTTCACCACCGTATCGAGCGAAGCGCCGGCCGCTTCCAATACGGCCTTCAAGTTTTGGAACACTTGATGCGTCTGCGCTTGAATGTCGCCTTTCACCAATTCCCCTTCTGGAGTGAGCGGGATTTGCCCCGAGCTGTAAAACATGTTGTTGACGATGATCCCTTGCGAATATGGGCCGATCGCTTGCGGCGCCTTCGTTGTCTCTACCTTTCTCATGAGCCAGTCTCCTTTCTTGATTTTTATGTCAAGCAGCGAGTGCTATAAAAACGCTTTGTAATTGCCTTCTTTGACAGCGATCCGCTTTTCTTTTACGTCGACCTCGGACAGTTTGACGAGTGAAATGTATTCGTCGACCAACCGTTCTTTCGCCTCCTCCGACTCGACGAGCACGCCAATGCCGGAGACATTGCCGTTAAACTCCTGCAGCAAACTGATCATGCCGTTGATTGTACCCCCCGCCTTCATAAAATCGTCGACGATGAGCACATTGGCTCCTTCCGCTAAGCTGCGCTTCGATAGGACCATCGTTTGGATGCGTTTGGACGAGCCGGATACGTAATTGATGCTCACCATCGGTCCTTCTGTCACTTTATTGTCATGGCGGACGATGACAACGGGCACATACAAAAAGTTGGCGATGGCATACGCGAACGGAATCCCATTGGTGGCGATCGTCATGACGACATCCACCGGACGGTCGGCAAACATCGACGCATAAAGGCGGCCGATTTTGTTCATAATACGGGGATCGCCAAGAATGTCGGTCATATACAAATATCCGCCGGGAAGAAGCCGATCCGGACGCGACAGTTGTTCACACAAATACGCAACCACTTCTTCCGCTTCCTCAGCAGCCATTTTTGGAATGTATTGCACGCCACCGGCAGCGCCGGGCAGCGTCCGAACGGTTCCGATTCCTTGCTGCTCGAACGTCTGCTTAATGATGGCCAAATCTTCGCTGATCGACGATTTGGCCGATTCGTACCGCTCGGCAAAAAATGTAAGCGGAATGAGCTGATGTGGCCGTTCAAGAAGATAATGCGTCATATCAACTAAACGGCCGCTTCGCCTTAGCTTCATAGCCGACCTCCTGAAACCGAATATTATAAATATATTTTAACAAAAATGTACGTGTTTAATCAAGAGAATGTCGTTCTCCTAACATTCTCACCGCAAACACTTGGTCACAAAAGCCGCGCAACCCATTGTATACCCGCTGCATTCTCGAATCGTGCTCGATCAGTCCAAACACGGTCGGCCCGCTGCCGCTCATCAGCACCGCATCAGCGCCAAACCGCTTCATTTGTTCTTTAATATGCGCGACTTCCGGATATTTTTTCAACGTCACTTCCTCAAGAACATTGCCGACCAACCGGCAGATCGCCGCATAATCTTGCCGCTCGATCGCTCTCACCATCGCATCGACGTCTGGATGGCTGACACGCTCAAGTTCCAAGTTTCGGTACACTTCCGCCGTCGATACACCGATCGGGGGCTTGGCCAGCACAACCCAGCACGGCGGCGGTGAAGGGATCGGAGTGATGATTTCCCCGCGTCCCGTCGCCAAGGCGGTTCCGCCGTAGACGCAAAAAGCGACATCTGATCCGATTTTCGCCCCGAGCTCTGCCAGTTCATCCATCGTTAATCCAAGTTGCCAAAGCTTGTTCAACCCACGCAGCGTCGCCGCCGCATCGCTGCTTCCTCCCGCCAATCCGGCGGCCACCGGAATATGCTTCGTAATCGAAATGGCCACCCCTTGGCGGATCGAAAACGTCTCTTTAAGAAGCTTAGCCGCCTGATACGCCAAGTTGCGGCAATCATCCGGCACAAAGCGGTTTTGCGAAACGATGCGGATCGCATCTTCCTCCGGCAACGCGACAAGCTCAATGCGATCGGCCAAATCGATCGTCGTCATCACCATTTTCACTTCATGGTAACCATCCGGGCGCTTATAAAGAACGTCGAGTGACAAATTGATTTTCGCCGGCGCTTTTATCGACAACCTCACTCATCCTCACCTGCTTCCACGCGCAATCATGAATAAGCGGATCGGCATCCATCGGCTGCTTTCCGTCTCCGCCGTCTTTGCCCCGTCTCATCCGCCTTTCTTTCGTCAACCCATTTTATCATATTACCATGTTCTGGCGACGACGCCAAACAATATATGTATGCAAAAAAGGGCGCCCCGTTCGGGACACCCTCGCCGCAACACGCCCCGCTGCCGGCGCTATTCCGTTGTTCCGGCCAGCTGCCGCTCCGCCCGTTCAATCGCCAATCTGACCATGTTTCCTGCGTCTTTCGCGCGGATGGCGCCCCACCCCTCACGTTGCACGACATCGTAAAAGCCCAACTCTTTCGCCAGCTCTTCTTTCAAGCGTTGCGACATAATCCCGCGGCGTCGACCCAATGTCAGCAACCCCTTTCCATGTTCATTGGCGCTATGGCATGAAACGTTTGGCAACCCGCCGGCGCATCAACAAGCCGGCTTTGCATTTGGCCGGGCAAAAGGCGGCTGCGGCAGTTTTAGTATGAAATAAAGAGGGCGGTTTTATCATAGTTCCGAAAGAAAACTCCCGCTTCAAACAAAACGAAGTGGGAGTAGTTCACGTCACCTATTTATGACAAAACAAAAAACAAAAAGCAGCAAACAAATCTGTCTACTGCCCCCCTGCTTGCTCATCATCCCAAAACGTCAACTTTACTGTCTCTGTCAATACGTCGGCGTAGCTGAACGATACGCGTTCAAACGAATTCTCTTTTTGATCCAGCTCAATGACAAATACGGATGGATATGTTTCCGCCAAAATACCACAACGCTCAATCATTTTTCTGCGTCCGCCGTTGGCCCGCAGCGTCAACCGTTTCCCGATATTGGAATCCAGCGTTTTTTTAATATCGGATAAAGTCTTTGGCATTCATCATCCACCTCACTATTTGTAATTATAACAAAGATGATATCTAAAGTCAAAAAATAAAAATTATATCAGGGCATTTTTATTTCTGTCAATGTATATTTTTCTACAATATCCTTCTTTTTATGTGTGATGTGGAACTTTTTTGTAAAAAAATGTGACGGACGTATAGAAAAAACCGCCCATCAACTGCGGCGGTTTTCCTCTCGATTCTCAATGAGGCGAAACGGCATCCCGGTGCGGAGCACGCCTTTCGTTTCCACCCCACCAAGCCCCTTTTCCCCAGTTAACGTGTTGCGCAACACATCCCATACGTCGACCGTTTCGGTGAACGGGGTGAAGCTGAGGCGCGAAACGATATAGACGGGGTCCAGAGCATGAATGTTCACCCGCGCTGGTGAACTAGCAAAATTCGCCCCAGCGCGGATGAGCGACTCAAAGTGCGACTGGCAGGCGCCGGCGAAAATGATCAGTTGGTCCAAATGGGGCACTTTTTTGCGCGCCTCTTTCACCGTTTGCACAAAATGGCGCGAATGGCGGTACGCTTTTAACTCATGCACCTTTCCTTTTGACTTCGAATACGAATCATGCCCGGTGATGACTAAAATATCAGGGCGAAACTGCTCGATCCAGTAGCCAACTTTTTCCGGCATTTCGCTTTCCTCGCAGTAAATGCCGTGCACCGGCACGCCGATCCGCTCATACAAATCCATACATTTGCGCAAATATAACGGGTCGCCATCCAAATGAAGAACGCGCCCCGGAATTTGAAAAAAATCTTTCTCCACCCGGTATCCGCCGGTCGCCCGATATTCGACTTTTTGCTTGATCGCCTGATAATCTTGGCGAAAAAGCCGATACGATTGTTCGATCAGCTCGATTTCCCGCTTTTTCCGTTCCTGTTGCTCCTGCTCATCGATGACGACTAAATCGCTGCACGGAGCGTCCGCGACGAGGCGCACGTCTTCACCATACAAAATCGCTTCCCACTCGCCGTTTTTTTCTTTAATATCAATCACTCGGAACAATAAATCACATTGGTAAGACTTGCGGGCGACAATATCGCCGATTTTAATGACGTCCATCACCGCTCACTCCATTGCATAATCGTTGTCATCCATACGATATGCACGTGCGGACAATAGGTGATAGACGCCTGTTTGGACGGCTTTGGTTGACGAAAAGACCGCTGCCCCCTAGAGGAGCGCTTTCTTTACGACTCCTTCATTTGCCGAAAAGCGGTGCCAACGCGTTGCTTAATGAAGCAAACTCAGCGATGTCAAGCGTCTCTCCGCGGCGGCGCGGGTCAATGCCCAAAGCAACGAGCACTCGTTCAATTTTCTCTTTGTTCTCTTTTCCTCCCGGCAAATTGTTTGTTAAGTTGTTGAACAGCGTTTTGCGGCGCTGGGCGAAGCTTGCCCGCACCACTTGGAAAAACACGCCCTCATCGTCGACAACAACAGGCGGATGCTGCCGCTTTACGAGCCGGATGACAGCAGAATCAACGTTCGGCTGCGGCATAAAGACGGTGCGCGGCACCGTCATGACGACTTCCGCTTCGGTATAATACTGCACAGCGATCGTCAGCGAGCCGTAATCTTTTGTCCCTGGCTTAGCGGCAAGACGGTCGGCGACTTCTTTTTGCAGCATGACGACCATGCCTCGGATCGGCAACCGCTCGGTAAGCAGCTTCATAATGATCGGTGTCGTCACATAATAAGGTAAGTTGGCGACGACCATCCGGTCGCTTACATCAGCCAGTTCCTCGGCGATGACGGCATGCAAGTCGACCTTTAATACATCTTGGTGAAAGATGCGCACATTGTCATAAGGAGACAGCGTGTCGGCCAAAATGGGCAACAGTCGGCCGTCGATTTCGAAAGCAACGACTTTTTTCGCCCGTCGCGCCAATTGTTCCGTCAACGCTCCGATGCCCGGTCCGATTTCAATCGCTCCTGTATCAGGGGAGATGTCGGCAACATCCACGATTTTCCGCAAAATGTTCGCATCGATCAAAAAGTTTTGCCCAAGGCTCTTTTTAAACGAAAAGCCATATCGCTCCAAAATTTCTTTCGTCCGCCGCGGTGTTGCAATATCTTTATACATCGTCTGCCTCCTCCTGCATCACGTGCGCTAACGCGGCATAAAAAGCATCACGGGAAATGCGGAACACTTGCAGCCGCTTATGAAACTGCCGACCGTTCGCATAGCCGATTTTCAGCTCCTCGCCGAGACGCTGCCGCCGCCGGCGCGCCATCGCACCGCCGATCAACCCAGCCTCGATCAGTTCAGCAAACGTAATTTCTTCCTTCCAATCCGACGCCTCTTCATACACGTTGGCGAGCGCCCGACGGATTTCGTCAGGGGACGCGTGCTCAACCCCGATGCCCTTGCCGTTTTTCGCTTTGGCTGCCTCGCGCGGCAAAAAGGCATGCTTGCACCCCGGCACCTGTTCGGCAATCGTGCGGCGAATTTTTTCGCCGGGAAAATCGGGATCGGTAAAAATGATCACGCCGCGGCGCTCTTTCGCCAGCTTGATCCGCTCAATGACATCCGCGCCCACTGCTGCTCCGTTTGTCTCGATTGTATCGGCATCGACGGCGCGCCGGATCGCCGCCGTATCATCTTTTCCTTCCACAACGATCACTTCTTTGATCTTCATCCTCCCATTGCAGAAACAACGGAATCGTCTCTTTTTCCTATTTCTGCAATGCCTCCTTTCCGGTAAAATCAAAAGTAAGGCGAATCATCGCCGAAAGCCGCTTCATTCCCTTATTATTTTTTGAATTTCGCTGAAACTTTTTTTCCGTTTGCATCGTCTAATTTAGTAGAAACGGCGCGCATTGTCGCGGCACAATGCCATTATAGCGAAAAAAAGCAGAGGGAAAAAACCCTCCGCTTCGTTCTCCCATCGCATCTCTATGGCAATACCCGTATTTTCACGCGCTTTCTGCCCCAACGAAACGCATCCGATCGTTCCGGGAAAAACACATCAATTTTATATCCGCGGATGCCTGAGCCGGTGTCAGCGGCAATGGCATATCCGTATCCTTCCACATACACTTTCGACCCAAGGGGGATGATGGACGGGTCGACCGCAATCACTTTAGCGGAAGGATTTTTGCGCAAGTTGATGCCCGTGCTTGTTATGCCTGAACAGCCTGCACAATAGGCAGTGTAGGCGGTGGCGGTGACGTAAAATTCCTTCGCGGCATGGTCCGAGCCGCGCGAGGACGGGCGGTCGGGCGCGGCAGCTGAGCGCACAGTTTTCGTGCCGATGGCGACAATGCGCGCCTTGCTTTCTTTTAGCGTTTTCGCAGCGATTAGTTTGCGCGCCGTTTCTTTGCCGTTTTCCAATGTCACCTCATACGTTTTTTGAACCATCCCTTTTTCTCCAGGCTGAATGACGCGCCGCTCTCCTTTCGGCAATGAGTCGTCCCGTTTTGTCACCACGGCAAAGTCGACGGGTTCTTCCACTACATCGGTGACTTTTTTTACTCGGACCACACAAATGGTCATCTGTTCTTTGACCATTTCGTGCAAGGAGGGCTCTATCCGATCGAGTTGACCTAGCTGAATCCCTTGCTGCTTCAAAAAGTCAGCGACCGTAGTCGAAGTTGTCCATACCTGCTGTTGTTTACCGCCGACATTGACGTGGACTGGAAACGCCTTTTCAACGCCGATGTCCATGCCTTTTTGAATTTTCGCCGAAAGCGCCGGCGCCACTTTGTCATACGGCCCGACTGCCACGTGCTGCGAACGGAGCAGCTCCGCGACTGTATCGGCTGTCGTCCATATCTTTTTCTTTTTTCCATTGACCGTCAGCGTCACTTCTTTGCTCGCTTCCCAAACGATATGGAGATCGTCGGTGATCGGTGAGTGGAGAGACGGATAAACATAATCTTCTTTGCGCGGTTGAATGTTTTGCTCCGCAAGCAGCTCTTTCACCGTTTTCGCATGAGTGCGAATTTCTTGTTTGTTTCCGTTTTTGATCAGCGTCACATCGTCTTTGGCCATCTCATATCCAGCAACCCCTGTCGTCGCGGAGATGGCGAGAAACCCGCCCGCTGTGACGGTCACGTTTTTCCTCCATAAGTCCAGCCATTTCCTCCCATTCGGCAACATCAGATGAACGCCTCCTTTTTCTACGGAATTCCCCTCTCCCTTTAACATGTACGCACGAGCATACTCTATTATGCAGAAAATTCAGTGAAAAAGGAAGGAAGACTTGTCGACACGCGGTTGGCTCATATCGGCTGAATTTGTAGAATTTTATCGTCTTCGCCGCACCTTCGACAAGCTTCCCCGCTGTTCGACGCCTAATTTTAGCGGTCGATGGCGAACAATTTTTTGGCATTTTCCGCCGTTGTTTCCGCTACTTCGGCAAAAGAAATGTTTTTGATCTGTGCGATCGCTTCGGCAACGTATTTGACATAGCTCGGCTCGTTTCGTTTGCCGCGGAAAGGGTGAGGCGTTAAATATGGACAATCGGTTTCGATCAATAAATGGCTCAGTGGAATCTCCTTCGCCACTTCCTTCGGTTTTTTCGCATTTTTAAACGTGACCGGTCCGCCAAGGGAAATGAGAAAATTCATGTCCATGCACTGTTTGGCCACCTCGACGCTGCCGCTGAAACAATGCATAATCCCGCCGACTTCGGCGGCGTTTTCCTCTTGCAAAATTTTTAAAATATCTGCCGTCGCCTCACGGTTATGAATAATGATCGGCAACTTCACCTTTTTAGCCAGCCGGATTTGCTGCCGGAACACCTCTTGTTGCACGTCTTTCGGCGATTTATCCCAATGGTAGTCAAGCCCCATCTCGCCGAGCGCCACGACTTTCGGGTGAGCGGCGAGCTGTTCAATCATCTGCAAATCATCGTCCGTCATCTCGATCGCATCAACCGGATGCCAGCCAACCGCCGCATAAATAAACGGATACCGCTCGGCCAGCTCGATCGCCCGATCGATCGTCGGACGGTCAAACCCGACGACGACAATGTGTGAAACCCCTTCATCGCGGGCGCGTTCAATGACTTGTTCCAAATCTTCTTCGTATTGGACTGCATTCAAATGTGCGTGCGTATCAAACAGCATACTAATGCCCTCTTTTCCACCTTGATGTTAAGTGTAGCATAGAAATTGGTTACATACGTCACATTTCGTTAACATTTCCATTACAAAATAGCGACAAGGAGGTGTCAAGCGCAACACCCCCCTGCCAAGCAAACCGTTATTTGATTTTCGTTCCATTCGGCACGTGTTGATCAACCGTCGCCAGCGAAAATTCCCCGCCGCTGCCTCCGGCTAGAATCATGCCTTCCGACCATTCGCCGCGAAGCTTGGCTGGTTTTAAATTGGCGACGCAAATGACTTTTTTGCCGACTAGTTCTTCTGGTTTGTAAAACTCAGCAATGCCGGAGATCACTTGCCGCTTCTCGCCGCCAAGGTCAAGCTGAAGCTTCAACAGCTTATCGGCGTTTTTTATCCGTTCGGCATGGATGACTTCAGCGACGCGCAAATCGATTTTGGCGAACTCGTCAATCGAAATTTCCGCCGCCTCCGCTGCTTTTTTTTCCTCTTTTACCGGTTCGGCGGCCGGTTTGCCCCCTTGCATATGCGCCTTAATGTACTCCACTTCCGCTTCGATGTCGAGGCGCGGGAAGAGCGGTTCTCCCTTTTGCACTTTTGTCCCTTCCGGAATGAGGCCGAAATCGTACAAGCTGTCCCATTCTTTTAATGAATGATCAGTGATGCCGAGCTGAGCGAACATGCGCTCCGGCGTGCGCGTCAAAAACGGCTGGAGCAGCACCGCCGTATGGCGAAGCGATTCAGCCAAGTGGGTCATGACGGCGGCAAGCTCATCCCGTTTCTGTTCGTCTTTCGCCAATACCCATGGCTGCGTTTCATCGATGTATTTGTTCGTCCGGCTAATCAACTGCCAAACAGCGGCGAGCGCGACGGAAAACTCCATTCCCTCCATCGCTTCTTCATATTGACGCACCACTTCGCGCGCCGTTTGCGCCAACTCTTGGTCAAACGGTGTTTTCGGCCCGCGGTATGGCGGAATAACGCCGTCGAAATATTTCTCGATCATCGCCACAGTACGGTGCAACAAGTTGCCTAAGTCGTTGGCCAAGTCATAGTTGATGCGCTCAATAAATCCTTCCGGCGTAAACACGCCATCAGCGCCGAACGGCACTTCCCGCAGCAAATAATAGCGGAGCGCATCAAGCCCATACCGGTCGATGAGCGTCACCGGGTCGACGACATTTCCTTTCGATTTGGACATTTTTCCATCCTTCATCAGCAACCAGCCATGGCCGAATACTTTTTTCGGCAACGGCAAGCCGAGCGCCATCAACATAATCGGCCAATAAATCGTATGGAAACGGACGATTTCTTTGCCGACCAAATGGACGTCCGCCGGCCAATATTTGCGGAACTTTTCATCGTTGTCCGTGCCGTAGCCGAGCGCTGTGATATAGTTGGCAAGCGCGTCGATCCAGACATAGATGACATGCTTCGGATTGCCTGGCACTTTAATGCCCCAATCGAACGTCGTCCGGGACACAGCCAAATCCTCAAGCCCCGGCTTAATGAAGTTGTTGATCATCTCATTTTTCCGCGATTCCGGTTGGATAAAATCGGGATTTTCTTCGTAATATTGCAACAAGCGGTCGACATATTTGCTCATCCGGAAGAAATAGGACTCTTCTTTCACTTTCTCAACAGGCCGGCCGCAGTCCGGACAGTTGCCGTCCACAAGCTGCCGCTCAGTGTAAAACGATTCGCACGGCGTACAATACCAGCCTTCATATTCGCCCAAATAAATATCGCCTTGTTCGACAAGACGGGTAAAAATTTGTTCGACGACTTTTTTATGCCGCTCCTGCGTTGTGCGAATAAAATCGTCGTAGGAAATGTCGAGCTTCTTCCATAGCTCCTGAATGCCAGCGACGATCTCATCGACGTATTGCTGCGGCGTTACTCCTTTTTCTTCCGCCTTGCGCTGAATTTTTTGCCCATGCTCATCGGTGCCGGTCAAATACATGACATCGTAGCCGCGCATCCGTTTATAGCGAGCCATGGCGTCCCCCGCCACCGTTGTGTAAGCATGACCGATATGCAGGCGGTCGCTCGGGTAATAAATCGGCGTCGTCAAATAAAACGTTTTTTTCTCCATCGGTTAGGCCCTCCCTCGTACTGTTGAGCACAAAAGCCCCCGTCCGGCGACGAGAGCGGCGTTACTTCTATTTTACATAATTTTTTCATTCTACAAAAACATCTATTTCTCGTGGGCTGAAAAAATATACCCAAACCGGCAAAAATACGGCCGCGTTTTCAGCCATCGCTGCGAATTTGTTATACAAGGATAGAGTTTAGATGGGCAAATTCATTCGTTTTCTCCTTTCTTTCTAAACAAACTTTTTTTGAAATAACAATATACATTTTTTTTAAATTTTACATATTAAAGGATTGACGCTTAATGGAAACACTGATATGATTAGGTTGTAGGAAATTTGTCGAATATTGACGAATAAACGACAAAAAACTTTTTTGCGGAGAGGAGAATCGACGATGAAATCGACAGGGATCGTGCGTAAAGTCGATGAGTTAGGCCGCGTCGTCATTCCAATTGAGCTGCGACGTACGTTGGATATTAACGAAAAAGATGCGTTGGAAATTTATGTTGACGATGACCGCATCATTTTGAAAAAGTATAAGCCGAACATGACGTGTGTCGTCACCGGCGAAGTGTCGGACGACAACTTCAAACTGGCCGGCGGCAAAATCATTTTAAGCCGCGAAGGCGCAGAAATTTTGTTGCAGGAGATCCAACAGCATCTAGAAGCAGCAACAGACAAAGAAAAAGAATAAAAAAGTTTCTCTGGCTTCAGAGAAACTCTTTTTTTTCTTCTTCTTGCTGTTGATGATACTGCCGATAAACGTCGCGTTTCGACATATTTCGATCACTGGCCGCCTGTTTCACCGCCTCCTTGACGGAAAGGCTGTGCTCGCGAATATAATAATCGACATGTTCGACAAGCGAAAGCGGCTGCCACCATTCCTCTCCCTCTTGCTCTTGTTTATTCCCGTCTCGCGCCCCTTCGACAATGAGGCAAAATTCACCGCGGGTGTCATGTTCTTCCGCCCAGGCGACCGCATCGCTTAAATCGCCGCGGATGAACTCCTCAAACCGTTTCGTCAACTCGCGGCCAAGAGCGATGCGCCGATTGCCGAATATATCATACATAAGAGCGAGCGTTTCTTTCAAGCGGTGGGGCGCCTCATAAAAAATTAACGTCTCCGCCGCTGTTTTTAATGACAGCAGCTGCTCTTTTTTCTCTTTTTTCGCCCGTTCCAAAAAGCCGACAAACAAAAAGCGGTCCGTGGGCAGCCCGGAGGCGACAAGCGCTGTCAATGCCGCGTTCGCTCCAGGAAGAGGGACGACGCGGCAGCGCTCGGCAAGCGCCGCAACAATAAGCTCATAACCCGGATCGGAAATGCCGGGCATCCCGGCGTCGCTCACCAATGCCACCGTTTTTCCTTCCTTCAGCCATTCGACAAGCTGCCGGCCGCTCGCGTATTTATTATGCTCATGGTAGCTGACGAGCGGCGTATGAATGCCGAAATGGGCGAGCAGCTTTTTCGTCTGCCTTGTGTCCTCGGCGGCGATGACGTCAGCTTCCTGAAGCGTCCTAACCGCACGAAACGTCATATCCTCCAAATTGCCGATCGGCGTCGGCACGATGTACAGTGTCCCTTGCTCCGTTTGTTCGGTAAAACTTTTTTGCTGCCAAAGCATCCTTGTTCCGCCCCTTTAAGATGAAATAATGCCATATAAGATCCGCTTCGTCTCCTCAGTATATTCGTTATTCTCATTATACACGACAAGCGGAGGCAACACTTTTAAGTCCGGGCTTGCGTCTTTTGTCCCTTCAATTAAAATCATGTTCGCCTCTTTGCCCTCTTTCGGGTACACAAAGCGGAGCCGTTTCGGCTCAAGACGGTATTGGCGCATGAGCGTCACAAGATCAAGCAGCCGCCCGGGCCGGTGGACGAACGCCGCCTTCCCTCCTTGCTTCAACAGCTGGCTGCTGACTCGAATCACATCCTCTAGGGTGCAATAAATTTCATGGCGGGCGATGGCGATATGTTCATTTTTGCTCAGTTCGTCTTTGCCGACTGCCGGAAAATACGGGGGGTTGCACGTGACGACATCGTACCGGCTGTAACCGATCCGTTGCGGCGCTTCTTTAATGTCGCCGTGTATGATCTCGATTTGTCCTTCAAGCCCGTTGTATTGCACGCTTCGCCTCGCCATGTCGCAAAGCCGTTCTTGAATTTCGATGCCGATGATCGTCCCTTTTGTTCGCCGGCTCAACAAGAGGGGAATCACCCCGTTGCCCGTGCACAAATCAACAATCTGCCCCTTTTGAATCGGCATATAGGCAAAATGAGCAAGGAGCACGGCATCAAGGGAAAACGAAAATACAGATGGACTTTGAATGATGCGGAGCTCTTCGTTAAACAAATAATCGAGCCGTTCATCCTCGTACAATTCCACCATGACGCACGATCCTCCATTGAAAAAAATAACCTTTCCGAAACGGAAAGGGTGGCGCTGCCTTTAGTTTTTGTTCAAAAACGACAAGCAAAACAAACAATCGCCCTCGGTGCGAATGCTTCCGTAATGGATGTGACAAATATGAAACCCTTCTTGGTAAAGGCGGGCTAAATTGTCATACCCTTCGCCAATGTCGATGAGTTTTTTGCCATGTTTGTCCCCTTTTCGTTTGCCTTCTTCCCATGCTTCTGACAATTGTTCAAGCCGACGGCGCAAATGAGCATTTTCGATTTGCAGCTGGTGATTCTCTTCTAACAGCTCCGTTACGCGCTGTTTCAGCTGCACCAGCTCGCGGTAAAAATAACTAAGTTGCTCTTCCATATTGGCCACTGATCGAAACACTTCTTTTTTATCTACTTTTTCCACTGGCCCCACCCCAAATTAATCCGCGACGCGAATGGACAACGTCCCGTTTTTCATCAGCTCATCGAGTGTATATTCGACGACCCGTCCGAATTCTGGAAGCTCGATTTGCAACACCCGCTCTAAAATGTTCAAGCCGACGACTTTGCCGAAGCCGTGCGGTGTTTCGACATATTCCCCTAAATCCGGGAGTTGTTCTTTCGCCGTCTCATACTCTTCGTTTTCATATTTCAGGCAACACATCAGCCGGCCGCACAGCCCGGAAATTTTCGTTGGATTGAGCGACAAGTTTTGATCTTTCGCCATTTTGATCGACACCGGTTCAAAATCGCCTAAAAACGTCGAACAGCAAAGCATGCGGCCGCACGGCCCGATGCCGCCAAGCATTTTCGCCTCATCGCGCACCCCGATTTGCCGCAGCTCGATGCGCGTGCGGAAAATCGACGCTAAGTCTTTCACAAGCTCGCGGAAATCGACGCGCCCATCGGCAGTGAAATAAAAGATCACTTTATTGCGGTCAAACGTATATTCCACATCGACGAGCTTCATTTCCAGCCCGTGCTCCTCCACTTTGCGCAAGCAAATGTCATACGCCTCGCGCGCCGCCTTTTTGTTTTCTTCTACAATCCATTTATCTTTCTCATTCGCCACGCGGATCACTTTTTTGAGCGGCAGCACGATGTCGTTTTCGTCGACTTGTTTATTGGCGATGACGACTTTTCCGTACTCAATGCCTCGGACCGTCTCGACAATGACGAATTCGCCGACGGGAATAACGGCATCGCCAGGGTCAAAATAATAAATTTTCCCTGCTTTTTTAAAACGGACGCCGACTACCGTATACAACGGCTCTCCCTCCTTTACCGCTTTAATTGAAGAACGAGCTGCTCAACAAGCAACGCTGTGCTCATATTTGTTGTATTTAAACGCGTTTTCGCTTGTAAAATTGCTTCCATGCCAGCCAAAATCCGCCGCTGCGGGCAAGCAAGCGCCCATCGTTGCAGGCGGTCCAGCTGATCGCGGTATAACACGCCGTCCATCTGCCCGGCTTGAATATGCAATAAATCGCGGTATAAATATAAAAGCAAATCAAGTCCAAGGTCAAGCTGATGGTTTTCCAAAAAATGCGGAAACAAGCGGTCGTGGATGAAAAACAAAAGCTGCAGCTCCGGCTTGCCCAGCATCTCATACCATTGTAGCACTAATGTTCGCGCCTCGGCAAACCAACTATCTTGGGCAAGCGCCAGTGCTTCCTCGAAGCTGTTTGTCAAATGGGCAGCCAACAGCGCCAACGGCAACGGCACGTGCTCCTCGACAAGTCCCTGAGCGAGCTCTGCCGGCGGCAACGGCCGGAACGAAAGCACTTGACAGCGGGAAACGATCGTCCCTAGCAGGCGGTGGTATTGCTCAGTCAGCAATACCGCCACCGTCCCCGGATGCGGCTCTTCCAAAAATTTCAGAAGGCTGTTGGCAGCGCTTGTCGTCATTTGATCGGCGTGCTCAACGATGTACATTTTTTTATCCGACTCGACCGCTGTTTTCGAGAACTCTTGCTGCAGCCATTCGATTTGTTCCTTTTTGATTGATCCTCCGTCTGGGCTGATCACCCGGACGTCAGGGTGGTTGCCGGAGTCGATGCGCCGGCAGTTGCGGCACTCCAGACACGGGGAAACTCCGATTGGGGACAGACAAAACAAACGTTTCGCCAACAACAAACTGGCCGCTTTTTTGCCCGTCCCCCGCTGCCCCTCAAACAAGTACGCATGAGAAATCCGCCCTTTTTCCAAGCCGCTTTGCAGCATTTTCGCCACCACCGGCTGGCGTTTCGCTAGCTGTTCCCATCGCATCGCCATCACTCTTCCTTGATTTCTTATTTCTATTCTATCATGTCCACTAGGAATCATCACGGTCGGATTCATGGAAATGGCGCTGTCATCTTCCTTTCAAACGGGAAAGCACCGCGGCCGTTGTTTCAGCGAATACATCATCAAGCGGGCGGTTCGCGTCGATGACGACAATGCGGTCGGCAAACCGTCTGGCGAGTTCCCGATACCCTTCTCGCACCTTCTCATGAAAAGACAACGTTTCAAGGTCAAGCCGATTCACTTCCCGGCTGCGGTTTCGTCGGATTCGTTCAAGCCCAATTTGCGGATCGATATCAAAATAAATCGTCAGCGACGGCATATACCCATCAATAGCGAACTCATTAATTTTCCATACTTCCTCAATGCCAAGCCCGCGGGCAAATCCCTGGTAGGCGAGGGAACTGTCAACAAACCGGTCGCAAAGGACGACGCACCCAGCCTCAAGCGCCGGCACGATTTTCTCAAGCAAATGTTGCCGGCGCGCCGCCGCATACAAAAGCGCCTCCGTCCGCCCGTCCATTTCCGTATAATCACGGTTTAAAATGATTGAGCGAATCGCCTCGGCAATGCGCACCCCGCCCGGTTCCCTCGTCGCCACGACGTCAATCCCCCGCTCACGCAACAACGACTCCAATTTGCTGATCATCGTCGTTTTGCCGGCTCCTTCCGGTCCTTCAAACGAAAAAAAGCATCCGTTCATCACTCGCGGCATCCTTTCCATCCTTCCTATTCGTATACAACCAGCTGACCATCTTTCAGCCGGCTTCCGCCTTGTATGTGCGCCCGCTGACAAAGAAGCTGGCGGATCTGTTCAATATGGCCGCGGCCGATCCGTTCTCCGACCCACACGAGCGGCACCCCAGGCGGATATGGAATGACCGTTTCCGCCGCTATATGTCCTTCAGCTTCCTCGAGCGCCACAGCTTTTGTCCGCAAATGGCGCAGTTCATTATACGGGACTAAAACCGATAGAAGCGGTCCGAGAAAAGGCGAAGCGTCACACACCGGCGCCTCGCCATCTGGCAAATCGCGCCACGCTCGTTTGATTTTCTCCGCTGCTTCCTGAAGCCGCCCGGTTACCGCCAGCGGGCAAACGAAAAGCACGTTCATTCGATCAGCAAGCTCGACAAACACCCCTTCGCGCTCAAGCCAACGTTGCAGTTCATACCCGGTCAAGGAACAGCGCGTCTGCACCGTTACTTTCAGCGGGTCGGTCTGTACGCCAAAATGGCGGGAACAAACGACTGCCACCCCGTCAATATCGGCCAAGGCTGCTTTAAACTTCTCAATTTCTGCCACGATCGCCGCCGCATCGCTTTTTGAAAGCTGGGCGACATAACTCCGCGCCAAATCGAGCGACGCCATAATCGGGTAAGACGGGCTGCTTGACTGAAACAACTGCAAAAAATATTTCAACCGCTCAAGATCAACCCGCTCGCTGTTTACATGCAAAAACGCTCCCATCGTCATCGCCGGCAACGTTTTATGCGCCGACTGCACGACAACATCGGCGCCATAGCGAAGCGCCGATGTCGGAAAAGGGGGGCCGACAACGAAATGGGCGCCATGCGCCTCATCAACCAGCACCGGAATGCCATGTTCATGAACTAGACGGACGATTTCTGTCAAATCGGCGGCCATTCCATAATAATTTGGGTTCGTCAATACAACCGCAGCAACATCATCATGAAGCGCCAACGCCTCTTTGACCGCTTTAGGACGAATGTGCGAAGCGACACACACATCACGATCAAACTCGGGAGCAAGTAGAACAGGAGTGGCTTCCATGAGTTGCAATGCATGCATCACCGATTTATGGCAATTGCGTTGTACAATCACTTTCTTCCTCTTTCCATCACACACGGCGGCGATCATTGCCAAATTCCCTGCCGTCGAACCGTTCACAAGGAAAAACGTCTCCCTAACGCCATACAGCTCCGCCGCCAGCGCCTGCGCCTCGGCAATCACCGACTCAGGATGATGCAAGTCATCCAAGCCGGAAATTTCCGTCGCATCCAACGCCAACAGCGGCGCAAACATATCTCTCCCTCGTTTCGAAAACAAAGCGCCGTATTTATGTCCCGGCACGTGAAACGAAACCGGGCGGCGCGCCCAATGGTGCACGAGAGCGTCATATAAAGGAGTTTTCGTTTGATCCATCATCATCCTCTTTCCTTGCTGTCTGTCCCAGAACGGCCATCATCCGGGCAGACTGCCGAAATGCATGGGATATGCAGGAGAAACATCAAACATATAGTATCACAAACGCCCGAAAAAACGCACGAGTCGCGTCAATCGCAAATAAAAACAGGCCCAAATGCAGGACCTGATTACGAGTGAATTTTCGATGTAAACATTTTGCGCAGCTGCCGCACATAAAACGAGTAGTTCGGGTCGTCCGTATTCGTTTGCACAATCGCCCGGTTGCAGTCCAAACAAAGAAAATGGCCAAAAAGGAAAATCCCTTCCTTTTTTTCCTGTTCACAAACGATGCATACATGTTCGCGTTGATTCCGGTCTGCTATTGATGTCCTCACGCTCTCCACCTCCCATCCTCTATGTTTCCCACATTGCTAACATTCTATACTAGTAGATGAAAGGAAGAGAGACATTGAGCGGGTCCTTATCGTTTTTTCCTCAAAAAACGAAAACAGCCAATTGCACCAATGCAACTGGCTGCTCGTTTATTGCCTAGCAGCGACCTACTCTTGCAGGGGCGCTGGCCCCAACTACCATCGGCGCTGGAGGGCTTAACTTCCGTGTTCGGGATGGGAA
>NZ_AYSF01000088.1:0-13537 GCF_000498995.1 Geobacillus thermopakistaniensis | reverse complement strand
GGAAACACCCGTTCCCATCCCGAACACGGAAGTTAAGCCCTCCAGCGCCGATGGTAGTTGGGGCCAGCGCCCCTGCAAGAGTAGGTCGTTGCTAGGCGAAAATCCCCTGCTGTATATACAGCAGGGGATTTTTGATTTGATTCAACCCAAAAATTTCCGCATTAAGTATTCATGAAGCAGCAACGGCACTTTTTCCGCCGACACGGAGAGAAACTCAAGAATAAAAGTGTATGCCTTGCTTGGGTAAGAATGGAGAAGCTCGCTCCACCATTCCGTCTCATAGCGCGAAATCATGCTCAAGTTATACAGCAACAAGTAATGGGCGTGTATTTCTGGAAGCGAGAATGTTTTCTCTTTCTTGACTGGAATTCGGAGTGTACCGTCAAGATGGAATAAAAACGGACCTTCTCCGGCCGGCGACAGCGGCGATTCTATATGAAAATACAGAAATTCTCCTTCTTCTTTGGCGAACGAAAGCCGCTTTCCTTGTCCTTCTTCACAGAGATATTGGACAAAGCGGGACAACGACATATGGTAGTGGTCCAAAATCACTTTTGGGATGGCGAGCATCGGCGGCGAAGCAGTATGTACAACAGGCAAGGATAACGGTTTTTTTCGCCCGCTTAGAAGAAAAAACGTTTCATGCAACTCGCCAATTCGTTGCAACAGCGTGCCCATGCGAAATTTTTCCCCAGCTTCTTGTTTCACATGAAACATTTTTTCAGAAAAATGTGCGAATAAACCGTTTTTTTGTATTTTCACTTCATCATCTAAAAATTCGTAGCCCTGTTTTTTTCGTTTTCTTGCTGATACACCATGGGCCAAGACCGATGTTGATTCCGGGTAGTCGGGGTCGACAGTGAGCAGGCATGCTTTTAAGAGCTGCACCATGCCGTAAAACAAGAGAACTGGCTTGATGGACAGCGGCGCCTGCTGGGCAGCGGCGTAAAAGTTTTGCCCGTGTTCCAGATAATATAAAAATGGGTAACAGTTTGCATAACTGCGTTGGACGGCGTCATCCCGCTGCAGCTGTTGATAGCATTGCCGCAAAAATTGCTGCGCAGTATCGGCCGAGCGGAAAACAGAAAGGCGAAACAGTTGACCGTGATTTCCGAACATTTTTACCCCCCTTACATAGAATTGTCTTGAAATAACTGAAAAGTTGGACATTTTCTTGATTCCTTGACAGTAGTTTAACCAGTTGTTAAGCTACTAATAATATTTCCGGACAAGGGGGAGAAAACATGTGGGAAGCGAAATTCGCCAAGGAAGGATTGACGTTTGATGACGTTCTTCTCATCCCAGCGAAGTCGGACGTATTGCCGCGCGATGTTGATGTAACCACGAAGTTGAGCGATACGCTGCAGTTGAACATCCCGATTCTCAGCGCTGGGATGGATACGGTCACCGAAGCGGAGATGGCAATTGCGATGGCGCGTCAGGGAGGCCTTGGCATCATTCACAAAAATATGTCGATCGAACAGCAGGCCGAGCAGGTCGACAAGGTGAAACGGTCGGAACGAGGCGTCATTACGGACCCGTTTTTCCTAACGCCGGATCATCAAGTGTATGATGCAGAACACTTAATGAGTAAATATCGGATCTCGGGGGTGCCGATCGTCAACAACCCCGAGGAGCAAAAATTGGTCGGCATTATTACGAACCGTGACTTGCGTTTCATTCAAGACTATTCGATTAAAATTTCCGAGGTAATGACGAAGGAAAACTTGATCACTGCTCCGGTGGGGACAACGTTGGAGGAAGCAGAGAAAATTTTGCAGCGACACAAGGTCGAAAAACTGCCTCTTGTTGATGAAAACGGTGTGCTGAAGGGATTAATTACGATCAAGGATATTGAAAAGGTCATTGAGTTCCCGAATTCGGCGAAAGATGCGAAAGGGAGGCTGATTGTCGGGGCGGCCGTCGGGGTGACGGCGGACACGATGATTCGCGTCAAAAAGCTTGTTGAGGCAGGGGTTGATGTCATTGTCGTTGACACGGCGCACGGCCATTCGAAAGGCGTCCTAGAGACGGTGGCCAACATCCGACGCCAATACCCGGACTTGAACATCATCGCCGGCAATGTCGCGACAGCTGAAGGGACGCGCGACTTGATTGAGGCTGGGGCGAACATTATTAAAGTCGGAATCGGTCCGGGGTCAATCTGCACGACCCGGGTTGTCGCCGGGGTTGGTGTGCCGCAAATTACGGCGATCTACGACTGTGCGACTGAGGCGCGCAAACATGGCGTCCCGATCATCGCTGACGGCGGGATCAAATATTCCGGCGACATTGTGAAGGCGATCGCGGCTGGGGCGCATGCGGTTATGCTCGGCAGCTTGCTTGCTGGTGTTTCCGAAAGCCCGGGTGAGACGGAAATTTACCAAGGCCGCCGCTTTAAGGTGTACCGGGGCATGGGATCGGTCGCAGCCATGGAGCGCGGCAGCAAAGACCGCTATTTTCAAGAAGATGCGAAAAAGTTTGTCCCGGAAGGCATCGAGGGACGCGTTCCATACAAAGGGCCGCTTGCCGACACGATTTATCAGCTTGTCGGTGGGTTGCGTGCCGGCATGGGTTATTGTGGAACCCGCAATTTGGAAGAGCTGCGCGAAAAAACGCAGTTTATCCGCATGACGAGCGCGGGGCTTCGTGAAAGCCATCCGCATGACGTGCAAATTACGAAAGAAGCGCCGAACTACTCTGCTTTTTGATCGGAGTTGCGCCGATCGGCTCAACTTTGACGGAGACATGTCCTCCGTCTATTTTTTTGGCCGACGGTATGTTACAATAACGGTTGTGTGAGGAGGGTGTCATTGTGAGGAGGAGAAAACAAAACTGGTTGTTTTGGTTGCTGTCGATTTGCCTTTGTTTAACGTTTGGTCCGTTTCAACAGACGGTGAAGGCGGAAAGCGCCCCGCTTGACATCCGGGCGGACGCTGCGATTTTAGTGGATGCACAAACGGGAAGAATTTTGTATGAAAAAAATATCGATACGGTGCTTGGGATTGCCAGCATGACGAAAATGATGACCGAGTATTTGCTTCTTGACGCCATTAAGGCGAAGCGCGTCAAATGGGATCAAATGTACACGCCAAGCGATTACGTGTACCGGCTGTCGCAAGACCGGGCGCTGTCCAATGTCCCGTTGCGAAAAGATGGCAAGTATACGGTGCGTGAGCTGTACGAGGCAATGGCCATTTATTCGGCGAACGGGGCAACGGTCGCGATTGCTGAGATCATCGCTGGATCGGAGAAAAATTTTGTGAAAATGATGAACGACAAAGCGAAAGAGCTTGGGCTGAAAGATTATAAGTTTGTCAATGCCACAGGGTTGAGCAATAAGGATTTAAAAGGATTCCATCCAGAAGGGACAAGCACAAATGAGGAAAACGTCATGTCCGCACGTGCGATGGCGATGCTTGCCTACCGGTTGCTGAAAGATCATCCCGAAGTGCTGAAAACAGCGAGCATTCCTCATAAAGTATTCCGGGAAGGAACAAAAGATGAAATCAAAATGGACAACTGGAATTGGATGCTGCCTGGGCTTGTGTACGGATACGAAGGTGTAGACGGGTTGAAAACCGGCTATACGGAATTTGCCGGCAACTGTTTCACCGGGACGGCGAAACGAAACGGCGTCCGCTTGATTTCGGTTGTCATGAACGCGAAAGATGCGAGTGGGAAAACAACAAAAGAGGCGCGCTTTAAAGAGACAGAAAAACTATTTAACTACGGATTCAACCAATACTCCCTCGAGACGCTTTATCCAAAAGGGTACCAGCTGAAAGGAAAAGAAACACTTCCGGTCGTGAAAGGGAAAGAAAAAGAGGTTCGTGTCGCGACAGGAAAGAATCTGGATCTGCTTGTGAAAAACGGCGAGGAAAAACAATACAAACCTGTATATGTGTTGGACAAGAAAAAAATGACAAAAGAAGGAAAGCTAGTCGCCCCTTTGAAAAAAGGGGAAACAGTTGGATATATGACGCTCGAATATAAAGGGGACGACTCCCTTGCCTTCTTAAGCCCAGACATGCAAAAAAACATCCGTGTGCCGCTTGTCACAACAGCTGAAGTCGAAAAAGCCAATTGGTTTGTTCTTTCGATGCGCGCGGTCGGCGGACTGTTTGTTGATTTATGGACAAGCGTCGCCAAAACAGTGAAAGGCTGGCTGTAAAATCGACTCCCCTTGATGGGGAGCTTTTTTCCATTGTGATTTTTGTAAAAATTGAGGTAAAATAAAACAGTGGAATCGTCCTTTTGCATGCCTCGCAAAGCATAAGGATTAGGAATAGGGGGAATCAACGTTGGCATTGACAGGTACGGACCGCGTCAAACGCGGCATGGCGGAAATGCAAAAAGGCGGCGTCATCATGGACGTCGTGAACGCAGAACAGGCGAAAATCGCTGAAGCGGCAGGGGCTGTCGCGGTTATGGCGCTCGAGCGCGTCCCGGCGGACATTCGCGCCGCTGGCGGTGTCGCGCGCATGGCCGACCCGACGGTGATCGAAGAAGTGATGAACGCCGTTTCGATCCCAGTCATGGCGAAAGTGCGGATCGGTCACTATGTTGAGGCGCGTGTCTTAGAGGCGCTTGGTGTCGACTACATTGACGAAAGCGAAGTATTAACGCCGGCTGATGAGGAGTTCCATATTGACAAACGGCAGTTTACCGTTCCATTTGTGTGCGGTTGCCGCGATTTAGGGGAAGCGGCGCGCCGCATTGCAGAAGGGGCATCGATGTTGCGGACGAAAGGAGAGCCGGGGACAGGCAACATCGTTGAGGCCGTGCGCCATATGCGCAAAGTGAACGCGCAAATTCGCAAAGTCGTCAACATGAGCGAAGATGAGCTTGTCGCTGAGGCGAAACAGCTCGGGGCTCCGGTTGAGGTGCTGCGCGAGATCAAGCGGCTTGGCCGCCTGCCGGTCGTCAACTTTGCCGCCGGCGGTGTCGCGACACCGGCTGACGCTGCCTTGATGATGCACTTGGGTGCGGACGGTGTCTTTGTTGGGTCTGGCATTTTCAAATCGGAAAATCCGGAAAAATACGCGCGCGCGATCGTAGAGGCGACGACTCATTACGAAGACTATGAATTGATCGCACACTTGTCGAAAGGATTGGGCGGCGCGATGCGCGGCATCGATATCGCGACATTGTTGCCGGAGCACCGGATGCAAGAACGCGGCTGGTAAGCTAAATAAAGGAGCAAAGCAACGATGAAAATAGGTGTACTTGGACTGCAAGGAGCTGTGCGGGAGCATGTTCGCGCCATTGAGGCGTGCGGCGCCGAGGCGGTCATCGTGAAAAAGCCGGAGCAGCTTGAAGGGTTGGACGGTCTTGTGCTGCCGGGCGGCGAAAGCACAACGATGCGGCGGCTCATCGACCGCTATGGGCTGATGGAGCCGCTCAAGCAATTTGCCGCTGCCGGCAAGCCGATGTTCGGCACGTGCGCCGGACTCATTTTGCTGGCGAAGCGAATTGTCGGCTATGACGAGCCACATTTAGGATTAATGGACATTACAGTCGAGCGGAACTCGTTCGGTCGGCAGCGGGAAAGCTTTGAGGCGGAGCTGTCGATTAAAGGCGTCGGCGATGGCTTTGTCGGCGTCTTCATCCGCGCTCCGCATATCGTGGAGGCCGGGGACGGGGTCGATGTCTTGGCGACATACAATGACCGCATTGTCGCCGCTCGACAAGGACAGTTTCTTGGCTGCTCGTTCCACCCAGAGCTGACCGACGATCATCGATTGATGCAATACTTCCTCAACATGGTCAAAGAAGCGAAAATGGCGTCAAGCCTCAAGTAAAGTGATCAAGCGAAAGCGATGAGAGGAACGAGTAGCGGGATGCCTTCCTTATCAGAGAGCCGGTGGGCGGTGCGAACCGGCAGGGAGCTCCTGTGAATCCATCCTCGAGCAAAACGTTGAACGCCCAAAGGGCCAGTAGGCGTTTTCGGCCGCCGCCGTTAACGGCAAAAGGGGAAGGCATAGCAAGCCTTCAATAAGGGTGGCACCGCGGGATGGCTCCCGTCCCTTTTTTGGGACGGGGGCTTTTTTATGTATAATATTGAATGGAAAAGGAGGTAAAAGCCATGCTGGATGTGAAAATATTGCGCACCCAGTTTGAAGAAGTGAAAGAAAAACTAATGCAGCGCGGCGGGGATTTGACGAACATCGACCGCTTTGAACAATTGGACAAAGACCGCCGCCGCTTGATCGCGGAAGTCGAAGAGCTGAAAAGCAAGCGCAACGATGTGTCGCAGCAAATCGCTGTCCTAAAGCGCGAGAAAAAGGACGCCGAGCCGCTGATTGCCCAAATGCGCGAAGTCGGTGACCGCATTAAACGGATGGATGAACAAATTCGCCAGCTTGAGGCGGAACTCGACGACTTGTTGTTGTCAATTCCAAACGTGCCGCACGAATCAGTGCCGATCGGCCAATCAGAAGAGGACAATGTGGAAGTGCGGAGATGGGGAGAGCCGCGTTCGTTTTCCTTTGAGCCGAAGCCGCATTGGGAAATCGCCGATCGGCTCGGTTTGCTCGACTTTGAGCGAGCCGCCAAAGTGGCGGGAAGCCGATTTGTCTTTTATAAAGGGTTAGGAGCGCGGCTTGAGCGGGCGCTCATCAACTTTATGCTTGACATCCATCTCGATGAATTCGGTTACGAAGAAGTGTTGCCGCCATATTTAGTGAACCGGGCGAGCATGATCGGAACCGGACAGTTGCCGAAATTTGCCGAGGATGCGTTCCATTTGGACAGCGAAGATTATTTCCTCATTCCGACCGCTGAGGTGCCGGTGACGAACCTGCACCGCGACGAAATTTTGGCCGCAGATGATTTGCCGATTTACTATGCGGCCTACAGCGCCTGCTTCCGCGCGGAAGCCGGGTCGGCCGGCCGCGACACGAGAGGGCTGATCCGTCAGCATCAGTTCAATAAAGTCGAGCTGGTAAAGTTCGTAAAGCCGGAGGACTCGTACGATGAATTGGAAAAGCTGACGCGCCAGGCAGAGACGATTTTGCAACGGCTCGGGCTTCCGTACCGCGTTGTCGCCTTGTGCACCGGAGACCTTGGATTCTCGGCGGCGAAAACGTACGATATTGAAGTTTGGCTGCCAAGTTACGGAACGTACCGGGAAATTTCGTCGTGCAGCAACTTTGAGGCGTTTCAAGCGCGCCGTGCCAACATCCGCTTCCGTCGGGATCCAAAAGCGAAACCGGAGTACGTGCATACATTAAACGGTTCGGGGCTAGCCATTGGGCGGACGGTCGCCGCCATTTTGGAAAACTACCAGCAAGAAGACGGCTCGGTCATCGTTCCGGAAGCGCTTCGTCCTTACATGGGGAATCGGGACGTCATTCGCTGAAAAAAAGGTGCTTGAGGCAAATCGTTGGTTGACTTTTCCCGACTGCCGTGTTATAGTGAATGACGTTGGCAATGAGGAACAAGAAGTCTTGTTCTTGGCCAAGACGATGATGAAGAGGACTGACGCGCATAAGAGGAGATTGTCATCTGAAACGGCTGACCGCCGAAAGCCGTTTCCCATCATAAAAAAACCCGCCGTTGACCGGCGGGGTTTTTTTGCCTTTATTTTTTTACAACAGTAAATTGATCAGCGATCAGCAGCCAGTTTTGTGGAAAATCAATGCCAAGTTTCCAATAGCTGACCCCGCGCAAACCAAGTTCCTTCACGAGATNATGCCTTTATTTTTTTACAACAGTAAATTGATCAGCGATCAGCAGCCAGTTTTGTGGAAAATCAATGCCAAGTTTCCAATAGCTGACCCCGCGCAAACCAAGTTCCTTCACGAGATTAAATTTTGCTTGAATGGAGCGGGCGTCCTCAAACCATACTTCATGCTCGCGTCCGTTTTCGTCGCGATAGCGAAAATGCGGTGCCTGCGCCTCCGTATCGTATTCGATGGCAACGTTATACTTTGCGGCGAGGGCGATGGCTTGCTGCGGGCTGATGGCCTGGGCGTACGGGCCGCCGGGTACATATGGCAGCGTCCAGTCGTAGCCATACAAGTTTTGCCCCATCAAAATTTTTCCGGCTGGCATTTCAGAGATGGCGTACTCGAGAACGCGGCGGACCGGACCGATCGGGGACACCGGCATCGGCGGCCCGCCGCTGTAGCCCCATTCATACGTCATGATCACGACAAAGTCGACAATTTGTCCATGGGCGCGGTAGTCGTGTGCTTCGTACCAACGTCCGCGCTGGGTCGCGCTCGTTTTCGGCGCTAAGGCGGTCGACATCATCCACCCTTCTCGTGCAAACCGCCGTTTCGCTTTGCGCAAAAACGCATTATACGCCTCACGGTCTTCCGGGCGCAAATATTCAAAATCAAAATGGATGTCGCGGAAGCCATACCGTCTAGCGGTCGCGACAATGTTGTCGAGCAGACGATTTTGCAGCGTTTCGTTTGTTAACATAAGCGCGCCGAGCTCGTCGCTGAACTGCCCGTTTTCAATGTTGGCGACAACCATAACGAGCGTGACGCGGTTGGCGCGGGCAATATCCGGAAAGTCGTCAAGCGGCGGCTCTTGCAATGTCGCGTCGCGTCGGATCGCAAAATAAAAAGGACTCAAATAAGTCAAATACGGAGCGGCTTCGCGAGCGCTCGCCTCCAGCGCTGGGCTGACAGTCGCGCCGCGCGGTTCAATATAGGCGTTAAACTCCGCTCTTCGCTTGGCGCCGGGCGGTATATAAAGCCGCTGCCCGACCTTAAGCGGAGCGTTTAAGGAGAGGCGATTCACTTCGGCAAGCCGCTGCATCGGAATCGAAAATCGGCGTGCAATCGACCATAACGTGTCGCCGCGCTGCACCCAGTAAAAACGACCGACGATCGGGATCACGAGCGCCTGGCCGACAACGAGTTTATCAGGGTTTGGAAGCTTGTTGGCCCGGACAATGTCTTCCGCCGTGGTCCCGTATGCCTCAGCAATTCCACTTAACGTTTGTCCACTCTGCACTACGTGGATTTGCATACTTGACCTCCTAGTTGCGTCTTTATTCTCCATATTCTATGATGAAAAGAAAGGAGAAATGACCGTTTGTGTGAAGGGGTATACGATGAACACCGACGAGTACTACATGCGATTGGCAATGGAAGAAGCAAAAAAAGCGGAGCAGATCGGCGAAGTGCCGATCGGCGCTGTCATCGTTCAAGACGGCCGCGTCATCGCCCGCGCTCATAATTTGCGGGAAACCGAACAACGCGCCATCGCTCATGCAGAAATTTTGGCAATCGATGAAGCATGCCGGGCAACCGGTTCATGGCGGCTTGAGCGGGCGACGTTGTACGTAACGCTTGAGCCGTGCGCCATGTGCGCAGGCGCCATTGTTCTTTCCCGCATCGAACGGGTTGTATTTGGCGCGTTTGACCCAAAGGGAGGGTGCGCTGGGACATTGATGAACTTATTGCAGGAAAGCCGATTTAACCATCAGGTTAAGGTGGTAAGCGGGGTGCTTGCTGACGAGTGCGGTTCGCTGTTGAGCCAATTTTTTCGACGATTGCGCGAACAAAAGAGAAATGTTGGCGGGAGTGCCAACGAAAATTCCGTCGATTGACATTGCATTTTTTCCGCTAACGAGCTATACTGATAGTGCCGTGCTAAGCGGGGAGGTAGCGGTGCCCTGTACTCGCAATCCGCTCTAGCGAGGCTGAATTCCTTCTCGAGGTTAGTCTGTTGCGAGGCCTGTCTCAAGCAAGTGGTGTTGACGTCTGGGTCCCGCGCAATGGGATTCCGTGAACCCTGTCAGGTCCGGAAGGAAGCAGCAGTAAGCGGATGCTCCCATGTGCCGCGGGGACGCCTGGGCTGAGCTAACTGCTTGAGCAACGCTCGGGGCAGCTAATCGACAGAAGGTGCACGGCCTTACATAGCGATAGGGAACAAAACCCACTCATGGCGAGTGGGTTTTTTGTTATTTCAAATTGCAATAGGAAGTTATATAATAGATAGGACGAGAGAAAGAGGAGGGCCGTTTTCCGTGGCATACCAAGCGTTATATCGCGTGTTTCGGCCGCAGCGCTTTGCGGACATGGTCGGCCAAGAACACGTGACCAAGACGTTGCAAAGCGCCCTGCTTCAACATAAAATATCGCACGCTTACTTATTTTCCGGCCCGCGCGGTACAGGAAAAACGAGCGCAGCGAAAATTTTCGCCAAGGCGGTCAACTGTGAACAGGCGCCAGCGGCGGAGCCATGCAATGAGTGTCCAGCTTGCCTCGGCATTACGAATGGAACGGTTCCCGATGTGCTGGAAATTGACGCTGCTTCCAACAACCGCGTCGATGAAATTCGTGATATCCGTGAGAAGGTGAAATTTGCGCCGACGTCGGCCCGCTACAAAGTGTATATCATCGACGAGGTGCATATGCTGTCGATCGGTGCGTTTAACGCGCTGTTGAAAACGTTGGAGGAGCCGCCGAAACACGTCATTTTCATTTTGGCCACGACCGAGCCGCACAAAATTCCGACGACGATCATTTCCCGCTGCCAACGGTTCGATTTTCGCCGCATCCCGCTTCCGGCGATCGTTTCACGGCTAAAGTATGTCGCAAGCGCCCAAGGTGTCGAGGCGTCCGATGAGGCATTGTCCGCCATCGCCCGTGCTGCAGACGGGGGGATGCGCGATGCGCTCAGCTTGCTTGATCAAGCCATTTCGTTCAGCGACGGGAAACTTCGGCTCGACGACGTGCTGGCGATGACCGGGGCTGCATCATTTGCCGCCTTATCGAGCTTCATCGAAGCCATCCACCGCAAAGATACAGCGGCGGTTCTTCAGCAGTTGGAAACGATGATGGCGCAAGGGAAAGATCCGCATCGTTTGGTTGAAGACTTGATTTTGTACTATCGCGATTTATTGCTGTACAAAACCGCTCCCTATGTGGAGGGAGCGATTCAAATTGCTGTCGTTGACGAAGCGTTCACTTCACTGTCGGAAATGATTCCGGTTTCCAATTTATACGAGGCCATCGAGTTGCTGAACAAAAGCCAGCAAGAGATGAAGTGGACAAACCACCCGCGCCTTCTGTTGGAAGTGGCGCTTGTGAAACTTTGCCATCCATCAGCCGCCGCCCCGTCGCTGTCGGCTTCCGAGTTGGAACCGTTGATAAAGCGGATTGAAACGCTGGAGGCGGAATTGCGGCGCCTGAAGGAACAACCGCCTGCTGCCCCTCCGTCGACCGCCGCGCCGGTGAAAAAACTGTCCAAACCGATGAAAACGGGGGGATATAAAGCCCCGGTTGGCCGCATTTACGAGCTGTTGAAACAGGCGACGCATGAAGATTTAGCTTTGGTGAAAGGATGCTGGGCGGATGTGCTCGACACGTTGAAACGGCAGCATAAAGTGTCGCACGCTGCCTTGCTGCAAGAGAGCGAGCCGGTTGCAGCGAGCGCCTCAGCGTTTGTATTAAAATTCAAATACGAAATCCACTGCAAAATGGCGACCGATCCCACAAGTTCGGTCAAAGAAAACGTCGAAGCGATTTTGTTTGAGCTGACAAACCGCCGCTTTGAAATGGTAGCCATTCCGGAGGGAGAATGGGGAAAAATAAGAGAAGAGTTCATCCGCAATAAGGACGCCATGGTGGAAAAAAGCGAAGAAGATCCGTTAATCGCCGAAGCGAAGCGGCTGTTTGGCGAAGAGCTGATCGAAATTAAAGAATAAACCGTTTAAAGGAGGATGCCAAGATGATGCGTGGCGGAATGGGCAATATGCAAAAAATGTTAAAACAAATGCAAAAAATGCAAAAAGAAATGCAAAAAGCGCAGGAAGAGTTGGCGGAAAAAACGGTGGAAGGCACGGCGGGCGGAGGCATGGTGACCGTTGTCGCTAACGGTCATAAACAAATTTTGGAAGTAAAAATTAAAGAGGAAGTCGTCGACCCAGACGATATTGAAATGCTGCAAGATTTGATTTTGGCAGCGACAAACGATGCGTTGAAAAAAGCGGATGAGTTGGCTAATGAAATGATGGGGCAGTTTACGAAAGGACTTAACATTCCAGGGTTGTTCTAGGGGGGGCGTATGCATTATCCAGAACCGCTATCGAAGTTGATTGACAGTTTTATGAAACTGCCCGGCATCGGCCCGAAAACGGCTGCCCGCCTTGCATTTCATGTGCTGGCGATGAAAGAAGACACCGTGCTTGAGTTTGCCAAAGCGCTCGTTGATGTCAAGCGGCATATTCATTATTGCACGATTTGCGGACATATTACAGATACAGACCCTTGCTACATCTGCAAAGACGAGCGGCGCGACCGGACGACGATTTGCGTTGTTCAGGATCCGAAAGATGTCATCGCCATGGAGAGGATGAAAGAATACAATGGCCTGTACCACGTGTTGCACGGGGCCATCTCGCCGATGGAAGGCATCGGACCGGAAGATATTAAAATCGCCGAGCTGCTCACGCGATTGCAGGATGAGACGGTCCAAGAGGTGATTTTAGCGACCGACCCGAACATCGAGGGAGAGGCAACGGCGATGTACATCTCCCGCCTGTTGAAGCCGACAGGAATCAAAGTCACCCGCATCGCCCATGGCTTGCCGGTCGGCGGCGACTTGGAGTATGCGGACGAAGTGACGTTATCAAAGGCGTTGGAAGGGCGCCGTGAGCTATAGAGAGAAAGAAGGTGGGGATCGGTTTGTTATGGCGGCGAAAGGGGAAACTAAAGAGACAATTTGATGAGAAGTTAATGGCTGAACTACAAAAGGCTAGAACTGAATGGCTTGAGCAGAAACAACTCATCGAAAAAAGCGTCGATCCGTCTCCGGAGGTGCTGAGCGCATTGCAACTCGCTGAGGCCAAATATTTTTTCCTCCTCCGCGAAGCGAAGCACCGCCGCATCACACTTAAGGAAGTGCGTTAACTTCCTTATTTTTTTGTTCTTTTTTCCCCTGTTTCTCATACGTTGGTAGTACAAGCGTGCAAAAAGGGGGTTCAAACGTTGGAGCCGAAAGTCGTCATTACCGTGTTGCTAGCGCTTATCGCCGTTTTGCTTATCGTCGGCGCCCGTCTCAAAGCGCTTCGCCTGATCGGCTACGCTGCTATCCGCCTGATCGTTGGGGCGCTCGCGCTGTTTGTCATCAACGCCATCGGCGGGCATTTTAACATCCATATTCCGATTAACCTCGTCACCTCAATCGTTTGCGGATTTCTTGGCCTCCCTGGAGCGGCAGCGTTAATCGTGATTGACCGATATATTTTGTAGGCATCATTATTCAAGATGCCTTTTATTTTTTTGTTTAAAAGTTATTGACTTTTATATGATAATGCATTATATTAACTAATGTCGCTGTTCATGAAAGATATGTTGACAGCAAATTAAATGATATGTATAATGATAAAAGTGTGCAAGATAAACAAGTTCCTTGAAAACTAAACAAAACGCAAGCGTCATAAGAAAAGCGGAGGCCGCTTTGGCCGAAGCTGGACAATCCGAAAAGCCAATCAACTTTCTTTGGAGAGTTTGATCCTGGCTCAGGACGAACGCTGGCGGCGTGCCTAATACATGCAAGTCGAGCGGGC
>NZ_AYSF01000087.1:0-8207 GCF_000498995.1 Geobacillus thermopakistaniensis | reverse complement strand
AAGAATAATACAAAAAATACGCCGAAAACGCTGAGTCGTTTGCGCTCACGCCGGCGGAAAAAGGGATGATGGTCGCCATTCCCGTGTTGGGCGGGGCGCTGCTTCGCATTCCGATGGGGATGCTCGCCGACCGCTGGGGCGGGAAGCGGGCTGGTCTGCTTGGCATGGCGGTGACAGCTGTGCCGCTTGTGTGGGGGTGGCAGTTCGCTGACCGGATGTCGGATGTGTATGCGCTCGGATTTTTATTAGGGGTGGGCGGAGCCAGCTTTGCCGTTGCGTTGCCGCTTGCGAGCCGCTGGTATCCGAAAGAATATCAAGGGCTGGCCATGGGGATCGCTGGGGCCGGAAACAGCGGGACGGTGCTGGCAACGCTGTTTGGCCCGCGGCTGGCGGAGGCGTATGGGTGGAACGCGGTGTTCGGATTGGCGCTCAAAACGCTGCCGAAAACGTNCTGGCCATGGGGATCGCTGGGGCCGGAAACAGCGGGACGGTGCTGGCAACGCTGTTTGGCCCGCGGCTGGCGGAGGCGTATGGGTGGAACGCGGTGTTCGGATTGGCGCTCGTCCCGCTAGTTGTTGTCTTTTTTCTATTCGCTTGGCTGGCGCGTGAATGTCCAACAGCGGTGAAACCCGTTTCGTTGCGTGAATACGGAGCCGTTCTCCGTCGAAAAGAAGCATGGCTGTTTTGTTTCTTCTACAGCTTGTCATTCGGCGGATTTGTCGGGCTGACGGGATACTTAGGCATTTTCTTCTTTGATGAATACGGCGTCAGTAAAGTCACGGCCGGCGATTTCGTCACCGCCGTCGTGTTTGCGGGCAGTTTCATCCGCCCGATTGGCGGTTATCTCGCTGACCGGATCGGCGGAATGCGGCTTCTTTCCTTGTTGTTTGCCGTTGGTGCGGTTTTGCTTGCGTTCATCGGCGCATTGCCGCCCCTTCTCATCGTGTTCGGATTGATGGTCGTTCTTTTTCTTTGCTTTGGTGCGGCAAACGGTGCTTTGTTCCAAGTCGTTCCAACCTGGTTTCCGAAAGAAGTCGGTTTGTTGACGGGCATCATCGGCGCCGCTGGCGGACTGGGAGGGTTTTTGCTGCCGAACGTGCTCGGGGTGATGAAGCAGTGGACCGGCTCTTCGGCGTATGGGTTTTGGATGCTTGCTTTCGTTTTCGCGATCGCGGTGATGGCTGCTCGTCGCCTTCAAGGGACGACGGTTGTGATCGAACATTTCTCTCAAAAAGCAGCAGAATGAATGGGGCAACCCAAAGAGGCGCTGCAAACTTTCAAAGGAAATCGTTTGATTGAACGAAAAAACTGGTGGAAAACAGTCCTTTCTTTAGGTTGACAAAGAGGGGGCGGTTTTGCGACGTCCACCCTTATCACTGATTTCGGAAGGCTCTCGCCTCTGTAAGGAAACAGGCGGAGCCTTCTTCATCATCTTCCTTCAGAAAGCCTCCAACGGGTTTCAGACGAAGAGGGAGATCGATATAATAGGGAGAAGGAGGCAGGTGTCCAACCTTGAAAAGAAATGGAGGAAGAAATCGTGTCAAACGATCATGCGCTGCGTTTAGACCATCAGCTTTGTTTTGCCATTTATGCTTGTTCTCGTGAATTGACGAAGTTATATCGTCCTTTTCTTGAAGAAATAGGGATTACATATCCGCAATATCTCGTTTTGCTCGTGTTGTGGGAACAAGGGGAGACAACGATGAAAGAGCTTGGAAAACGATTGTATTTGGATTCTGGCACACTGACGCCAATGTTGAAAAGAATGGAGGAGAATGGTCTCGTTCAACGGTTGAGATCGCCAGAAGACGAACGGGTTGTGCGCATTGTTTTAACAGAACAGGGCGAGAAAATCAAACAAAAGGCACAATGCATACCAGAAGAAATTGTCAAACGAGTAGGGCTTTCCAATCAAGAGTGGAGCGAATTGTTGATGTTGCTGCGGTCGTTGCTTGTGCGGCTGAATGATGAACAACATTCTTCTTGGTCAAATTAAATCTTGTGTTTTTCTATTATATTTTGTAAAATTTAATTGTGTGCAATTTAATTTTGGAGAGGAGAAACGAAATATGCAACCACTATATCAGACGTCAGTTAAAGCGCAAGGTGGGCGGAATGGGAAAGTTGTGTCTAACGATGGGGTGCTTTCGTTAGACGTCAAAATGCCGAAAGAACTTGGAGGGCCAGGGGGGCCACGAATCCTGAACAGTTGTTTGCTGCTGGGTATGCCGCTTGTTTTGACAGCGCATTGAATTTAGTCATCCGCCAAAGAAAGGTGAAGGTGGAAGGAACGGAAGTGACGGCTCAAGTGACTCTTGGAAAAGATGAGGCAGATGGCGGCTTTCAGTTGGCCGTTGTTCTTCGGGTGCGCGTTTTGGGGGTCGATAGAAAGACGGCTGAAGAGCTTGTGCATGCAGCCCATCAAGTGTGCCCGTACTCCAAAGCTGTCCGCGGCAATATTGATGTAACCCTGTCTATTGAAGAATGATGATGAGAAAAGGTGCCCGTGAAGAAATTCAGGGCACTTTCTCATTTGCGATCGTTTTACAATCGATTTTGCAAAAATCGAAGCAGTTCATCTGCTCGGTTGCCGATGAGCGCGATCAGTTGCTCAAACATCGCATCGCGCTCCAGATCGAGCTCAATGATGCGCTTGGCCAGTTCGAGCGCTTGTTTGTCCATGGCGGCGTCCTCCTTCGATCGTCTGGGCGGGGTGGAATCGTTCGTATTCGCGTCGCAGTTCGGCCATTGTCCATTCTTCAAGCCGATCACGGTCAGCGGCTAAGCCGAACCGTACGAGCTGTTCAATATAAAATTGCTTTTTCTTCCGCACGGCGCTTCTCATCCATGTCCCCATTCGATTCCCTCCCTGTTTTTACCTTTACCATACTATCTTTTTCTTCAGTGTACAGCAAATGTGTTAAGCTCATTTACAGGAAATTTAAAAAATATGTTAATTTTATTTACAAAAGTTAACGAGCTAACATCATTTTTTGTATAATTACGTTAGAAAATATAACGCATTGAGGTGAGGAGTATGACAGCTCATCCGCAAGAAGATCACTACAAATACAAAAAAGTCATTTCGATCGGGGTTGTCAGCGAACTGACCGGGCTGTCGCAACGGCAAATTCGTTATTACGAGGAACGGAAGCTTGTGTTCCCTGACCGTTCGAAAGGCATCCGCAAATATTCGTTCGCCGATGTGGAGCAGTTGATGAAAATCGCCAATCAGCGCGAAGAAGGGGTATCGACTTGGGAAATCCGTCAAGAGATGACCAAAGAGCTGCGCGAGCGGATGTTGAAAGGGCAAATGAATGCGCATTTTCGGAGGCGTTCCTAGGGGCGCGGGCAGATTCGAATTTTGGATGCATCCCCTGCTTGGAAGCAAAGCATGCGGAAAACCGCCTGGCCGTGTGCCAACAGGACGTAAACACAGCGGCGTTTGTCCAATCGTAAGAGCATAGTTGTTTGGCGCGCACAGAGATTCGTGCGTGCTTTTTTGTTTGCAGGATTAAAAGGTTGATTTTAAAAATATTAATCTTTTTTATTAAATGACTAGACAAATAAAAATAAATGTATATAATTTAAATTGAAAACGATATCATTTATTTTACTCAATGAAAAGAGGAGGAATGAATCATGAAACGGATTTTATTGGCGTGCAGTTCTGGCATGTCGACAAGCTTGCTAGTGACGAAAATGCAGGAGTATGCAAAATCCGTCGGTGAGGAGGCAGAGATTTGGGCGGTCGGCCAAGATCAGGCGAAAAAAGAGATGGCCCAAGCCGATGTCATTCTTATTGGCCCACAAATGAGCTTTTTGAAAGAGGAATTGCAAAAAGAAGCGCAAAAATACGGCATTCCAGTCGATGTCATTGACATGGTGGCTTATGGGATGGCGGATGGCAAAAAAGTGTATGAGCAGGCATTGAAATTGATGGGGGACAAGTAAGATGGAAAAAATCGATGTCAATCAACTCACCAATGAACAAGTCGCTTTCCAGTTGATTTTGCATAGCGGCAATGCCCGCAGCAAAATCGTCCAAGCCATCCGTGAATACCGGAACGGACAGGTCGGAGAAGCGGAGCGGCTGATTCAAGAAGCAGAGCAAGACTTAAGCATCGCCCATGATGTTCATTTTCAGCTCATTCAAAAAGAAGCGGGTGGAGAAGAAACAAATCTTACGTTGCTTCTTATGCATGCGGAAGACCATGTCATGTCAACGCTGGCAATGAAAGAAATTGTAAAAGAAATGCTTGCGCTGTTGAAGGAACGAAACGTGTAAAGGGAGGATGGCGACATGAACCAAGCATTATTCGAAAAACTAAGCAAAGTTCTCGTTCCGATCGCAGGAAAGTTGAACAATAGCCGTTATTTGCAAGTGTTGCGCGATGCGTTTATGTTAGCATTTCCGCTGACGATTTTCGGTTCGATCGCGGTCGTCATCGCCAACTTGCCGTTTTTGGACAAGGTGATGAGTGAAAACAGCCTCAATACATTCAAGGGGATGCTCGGCGTTGCTCCAAATGCAACGATGGGCGTGATGACGATTTTTGTTGTATTCGGCATTGGTTACTATTTATCGAAAAGTTATGAAGTCGAAGGGGTTTTTGGCGGTGCGATCGCGTTAGCTTCTTTTCTCTTGTTGACGCCATTCGTTTTGCAGGTTGAGGGGAAAGAGGCTGTGCAAGGAGTCATCCCGCTCGACCGCCTAGGAGCGAAAGGGATGTTTCTTGGCATGATTACCGCATTTACTGCTGGTGAAATTTACCGGAAGGTTGTGCAAAAAAATATTACAATCAAAATGCCGGCCGGGGTGCCGCCGGCGGTTGCGAAGTCGTTTGCGGCGTTGATTCCGGCGGTGGTCACCCTGACCTTCTTCCTCGTCGTTAATATCATTGTAACACAAATTTTTAAGACAAACATGCATGATGTCATTTACAATGCAGTGCAAGCACCGCTTGTCGGGCTGGGAAGCGGCATTATTCCAACGCTGATCGCGATTTTTGTCACGCAAATTTTGTGGTTTTTCGGATTGCATGGGCAAATCATCATTAACTCGGTGATGGATCCGATTTGGAACACACTGTCGCTCGAAAACTTAAATGCGTATACAAAAACGGGGGAAGTTCCGCATGTCGTCAGCAAACAGTTTATTGAAATTTACACGGTCGGCATGGGCGGAACGGGAATGACGCTCGCTGTCATTTTCGCCATCTTGCTCTTTATGAAGAGCAAGCAAATGAAGCAGGTGGCTAAGCTCGGGCTCGGACCCGGAATCTTTAACGTCAATGAACCGATTATTTTCGGTTTGCCGGTCGTGATGAATCCGCTCGTCATCGTCCCGTGGATTTTGGCACCGATGGTCGTCACGTTGGTGACCTATTTGGCGATGTCCTCAGGCCTTGTACCGCCGCCTAACGGCGTAGCGGTGCCGTGGACGGTGCCGATTTTCATCAACGGCATTATGGCGACGAACTCGCTGGCCGGCGGATTGCTGCAAGTGGTCAATTTCCTGATTGTGCTTGTCATTTGGTTTCCATTCTTAAAGTTCATTGACCGGATGAACTTGCAAAAAGAGCGGGAAGAGGGGCAAGACGCTGCGAAAAGTGCATCATAACGATACAGCAAATGAGGTGAATCACGATGGAACAACGATCAAAGCAACCAATCACGTATCGCTTTCCTGCTGGATTTTGGTGGGGAAGTGCGACATCAGCGACGCAAATCGAAGGAGCGGCAAACGAAGGGGGGAAAGGGAAGAACATTTGGGATCATTGGTATGAGAAGGAGCCACATCGCTTTTTTAACGGTGTCGGTCCGTCAACCACATCAGATTTTTATCACCGCTACAAAGAGGATATTGCTTTGATGAAGGAGATCGGGCATAATTCATTCCGGTTTTCGATTTCGTGGTCACGCTTGATTCCAGATGGAGTCGGTGAGGTCAATCCGGAAGCCGTGCGGTTTTACAATGCAGTCATTGATGAACTATTGGCGAGTGGGATCGAGCCATTTGTGAATTTGTATCATTTTGATATGCCGTTAGCAATGCAAAATATCGGAGGTTGGGAAAGCCGCGAAGTCGTGGATGCATATACCCGCTACGCCAGCATTTGTTTTGATTTGTTCGGGGATCGGGTAAAAAAATGGTTTACCCACAATGAACCGATCGTTCCGGTGGAAGGCGGGTATTTATATGATTTTCATTACCCCAACATCGTAGACTTCCGCCGCGCTGTACAAGTGGCTTACCATACGATGATTGCTCATGCCAAAGCGGTTGCCGCCTTCCGCAGGGCGGCGATACCGGATGGAAAGATCGGCATTATTTTGAATTTAACGCCGTCTTATCCGCGCAGCCAGCACCCTGCTGATGTGAAAGCGGCGCATATTGCCGATTTGTTGTTTAACAGGAGCTTCCTAGATCCTGCGGTGAAAGGAGAATACCCGCAAGATTTGATTGAACTGTTGGATGAACATGGATTTTTGCCTGTAACGGAAGCCGGTGATCGCGAGCTGATCAAAGAAAACACGATTGATTTGCTCGGCATCAACTACTATCAACCGCGCCGCGTCAAGGCAAAAGAAAATATGCCAAATCCGGACGCCCCGTTTTTGCCTGAACGGTTTTTCGATTACTATGCCATGCCGGGGCGGAAAATGAATCCGTATCGCGGTTGGGAAATTTATGAAAAAGGTATTTATGATATTTTAATTAATATAAAAGAAAAATATGGAAACATTGAGTGCTTTATTTCTGAAAACGGGATGGGTGTTGAAGGAGAAGAACGGTTCCGTGATGAAAGCGGCATGATTCACGATGACTACCGGATTGAATTCATTCAAGAGCATTTAAAATGGGTGCATCGCGCGATTGAAGAAGGAACAAATGTTAAAGGTTACCATATTTGGACGTTTATGGACAATTGGTCGTGGACCAATGCCTATAAAAATCGGTATGGGCTCGTGGCAGTCGACTTGGAGAACGGTTTGAAACGAACCATTAAAAAAAGTGGTTATTGGTTTAAATCGTTGGCAGAAAACAACGGATTTTAAACGGAAAGCAAGGCGTCCCGGGCAGCGGGGCGCTTTTTGTCGGTTGGGAGGACGGAGCGGCAACGCAAAAGCAGTGAAGGAGAAAGCCGCATTGGCTATTGTGCAAACAGATGATTGTTCGTACAATGAAAATAGGACAATGACGAGGGATGAAAACGATGCCAAAATATGAGCAAATTTCTAACGAAATACGCAGACGAATTAAAGAGGGAGTGTATTCCCTAGACGAGCCGATTCCTGATGAAATCTCGCTCGCTGAGGAGTTTGGCTGCAGCCGGATGACCGTGAAACGGGCGCTTGATCTGCTTGTGTCCGAAGGGCTGTTGTATCGAAAGCGCGGCCATGGCACGTTTATTGTAAAATCCGCCATGCTTGATGGATTGGTGAACGTCGTCAGCAACGAAACGCTCGGCTTGACGAGTTTATTGAAAGGTCGAAAGGTGACAAGCCATATTATCACGTTTGAAGTGCTGTTTCCATCTGATGAGGTGGCTGCTCATTTGTGCATCGACGCGAACACACCGGTGTACCACTTAATCCGGCTGCGCAATGTGGATGGCGAACCGTACGTCATTGAACGGACGTATATGCCCGTCCATTTGATCCCGGGGCTCAACGAAACGGTGCTTCATGGCTCGATTTATCGTTACATCACTCACGAACTCGGCTTAACGATTGCAGGGTCGCACCGAAAGATCCGCGCGGATAAGCCGAATGAGCTTGATCGCCAGTACTTGCAGTGCGCACCCGACGATCCGGTGTTGGAATTGGAACAGGTTGGTTTTTTGAACAATGGAGAGCCCTTTGAATACTCCTTTTCCCGTCATCGGTACGACAAATTCGTATTCGTCACCGTCAGCACCCGCCGCTAAACGGCGCCTGCTTTCGCGATCCGGGAAGGCAGGCGCGTTTTGTTTGCCGTTCAGGGTTGTTCTTTCCGTCTTTCTTCTAGAAGGCCGGTGAATTAATGGGGCATAGACTTCCCACATGTCGAATTTTGGAGGCCATTCTCCCCGCCGTTTGGCGCCAAAGGATGGGAAGACGAGCAGGACTTCCTGCTCCCAATTCCGGTTTTGCGCACGCCAAAGAGCCGGTCCCCCCTCGTTTTTTTCGAAACCGGCACAATCGCTTCAGATTTTGCACGA
>NZ_AYSF01000086.1:0-7835 GCF_000498995.1 Geobacillus thermopakistaniensis | reverse complement strand
CGCCCGAAGTGTGCCCAAATGCCTCCGATCCCTTTTGTATCAAGGGGCGAGAGGCATTTTGTTTGCCTAGTGACTGTCGAACTCGGGTTTTACAAAGCGCTCAAACCCTTCTAAATAATCTTCAGGTCGGTTGTTCCCTTCCCCGTAACCTCGTTGTACTTCTTTTATTTTATCTGCATGTTTTGAAATGTACACTTTCTCTCCACGAGTACGATATTGTTCTACATATTCGAATAAAATCGACTGCTCCTTTATTTCTTTCGGAGATAATGATTGTAAATCATGAGCCCATTCATCGATGCTTTTACCATTGGATAACTCTTTGAATTTCTGTTTTGCTTCTTCAGGCAAAACTTGTTTTTTTCGTTGAATCTTTGCAATGAGCTGCTTACGATAAAACTCGACTTCTTCGTTACTTTCTGCGTTTATCAGTGATTCATATAATTGACCAATTGAATAGTGTTGCTTTTTCACAACCGGTTTCATATCGGTATAAGACTTCAATGTATCATAAATGCCGACCGCATCATAAATATTGAAATGCGTTTTTCCGATTTCAGGGCAAAGACGAGTTGCACGTCCAAGCATTTGCTCGTACAAAATACGCGATTGCACGCGGCGTAAGAAAACTAGATTCGTAATCGCTGGTACGTCTATACCTGTTGTTAATAAATCGACAGTTACAACGATGTTAGGCAATCGTTCATTTTTAAAACGTTTGATTGCTTCAAGAGGTTTATAAATGGAGCCAGTAATTTTCATAATCGCATCGTCTTCTACTTCGTCGCCGCGTTCTTTATACGCTTCTTTCAATAAACGAACGACTAAATCTGCATGTTGATCATTCACTGCAAAAATTAACGTTTTCTCTTTTCCTGTTGGGTCGATATATTCGGTTAATTTTCTAAGTACCGCCCGGTTGAAAGGTTCAGTAATGACCTTTTTGTTAAACTGTTCTACGTCAAAGTGTATGGTATCTTCCATTTTTTCAAGGATAATTTCCTGTTTCTCAACATCATACACTTCGACTTCTTCACCTTTTTCAAATGTAATACCTGCCTCTGCCAACTCTGTTTTAAATATGTAAGGTGGTTCGTGATCAACTAAATATCCGTCCAATACTGCCTCCGTATATGTGTATTTGAAAATAGGCATTCCAAAAATCTCCGTTGTATGGAGTGCTGGAGTAGCGGTTAATCCTAAGCAAGGCGCGTCGAAGTAATCAATCACACGGCGATATTGGCTAATATAATCATTTTGATCTTGGAATAGTAGTTCTTCTTCCGTCATTTCACGATCGCCTGTATAACCACGGTGTGCTTCGTCTACGATAATAAAATCATACTGCCCTACACTTGGAACTTTTTCGCTTTCGTTGTGAAATAAGCGTTTTACCATTCCTTGTACTGTTGCAATGTGTACTCTTGTTTCTACATCAGGTGAGATATCTTCCAATGATTTGATATCACATATATCAGCAAAAGAGTACCCTTCAATTTTTGTATCTTTTAATGCATCTTCCGTTTGTTTTCCTAGTGAGTTACGGTCAACTAAAAATAAAATGCGACGGCATTTTTTCGATTTAATTAAACGATACATTAATGCAATAGCTGTACGGGTTTTACCGGTTCCTGTTGCCATGGCAACAAGCATTCGTCTCTTTCCTTGTTTTAATGCTTCTTCAACAGCTAATACGGCTTTTTGCTGATAATAGCGAAGACCAAATTTTGTAATGTCTTCTTCATCTAATCTTCGGTTTGCATCTTCATCATTCTTTTCTAATAGTAACTGCAAATCTTCTGGAGAATGCCATCCTTCTAAAGGTCTTGCATGCTCAAATGGCTTTCGGGAGTCCCAAAACCAAATTCCTGATTCTTCTTTTAACTGTGGCAAATACGGTCTACCGTTTGTTGCATATAAGAACGGAACTTTATAATCACCTGTTGTTGGTGTAATTATTTCGTCGTCATGTTGGTATACATTTCTTGCATATGTCTTTGTCTGACTTTCCAATACGGATGGGACATTTTTGTGTTTTGCCTTCGCTTCAATTAACCCGACTAGCTGTTTTCCTATAAATAAGGCATAATCAGCTCGCCCATCCTTTACTTCCCATTCGGCAATTGCTAAGTTACGTCCTTTTTCCGGTCGAGTACCACGACGATAATTAAGATTAACACTATCTGCTTCCCAACCTACTTGACGTAGCTTTTCATCAATGATCGCTCTTGTTTCTGCTTCGGATAATTGCAAACGTTTTGAAAACCTTCTTGAAGCTTGGATCCGCTTTTGTTTTTCATCTGCCGTAACATATTCCGTTCTTTCACGAAGCTTTTCCAATTCCGCTTCAAGCTGTTTTACTTTTTCTTCATATTCTCTCTGCAATGCCTCGTGATCGACATGAGCTTGTTCTTGAGGTTCTTGATACTCCGGTGCTTCAAAATTGAAGTCACCGTATACTTCCATAAACCACACACTTAAGCGAAAAGCAATTAACAGTACCGCTTTTGCTTCTTCGGTTGTTCCGTAATCAGTACCGTGCGCAGCATGATTTCCTTTCTTACGAAGTGTATCAAACATTTCATAAAGCTCATAATCAAGCAGCCCTTCTGCCCGTAATGTATTGATTCGATCAAGCTGGCTTGTATTGTGTGCTTCCTTAATATTTTCGAGAGCCAAGATAATTTTTGCTAATGTTTCTCCGAACAAGCGGAGCTTCATTAAAGTTGTATGGGGATCTTGATATACGTTTTTCTCTGCTGTTTCCCCTAGATTGGCTAACACATCCCATTTTCCAGCTAGAAATGAAAAATTACTTTGCCCCATAAACATCACCGTTTTAAAAATTTGTATACAATTTGTATACAATTATTATACATATATGTAAATCATAATTAAAATAAGAAAACGGTTATTGGGATAGAAAGATAAACTAGAGGGATTACATGTGTGAAACTAAATTAGCGTAAATGAAACTAAAGAATCTGTAATAAAAAGGGGTTGCTGGTAACGGTTGAGCAACCCTTTTTTATACTTCTGATTTGCCGTTTTTTATTGTACGTGGACAAATACTGGTTTATTTTATTATGGCTGACATGTTATATAAGCGTCTATTCCACATTCCTTACAAACGGATATAAATGAAGAAATAAGCTATAAAGTTTCTATAGTAGAAATATTAGTTCGTCCTTTTTCAGACATAACATTAGCAAGGGAGTCGTAAGGTAGAAAAACTTGTAAAAATGTGTCTAGGTTTCCTAAAAGTGAGTTGTCTAAAAAAATACTTAGACCAATAAACAATACTCGTTACAATATTAAAAAAATTGATAGAAAAAACGATAAACGTTCTTTTTTATAGACTCTATTATCCTTTAATTAATTAGTTTTGATTTTTAACTTGTTCGATAAGATGAATTATGTCTTTTTAATTAAACAACAAAAAAGAGTAACGAATAATCGCTACTCTAATTATCGATTTCTTGTATTAAGTAACTATTGTCACCTAAATCCAAAGATATATTTGATTCTTGACAGTTCCCTTTTTCGGATGAAGCAATAATTACTTGGAATTGTGTTTCAGGATATTCTTTTTTTAATTTTGAAAAAATATCAAGAAATTTATTGAAAGTATCAAGATCTAAATTCTGTTGCCTTGGTTCATCCATAATAAGTAACATTGGATGATTTACAGAATCCTTAAACTCAAGTGCAGTTTTTAACAAAGCAATATAATATGACAAGATGATTCTTATTAATCCACTGCTTGAAGTGATGTTATAAAGATTTATGCCTTCAATTTTTGGATAATAATCTTCTCTATCAATTTTAATTTGATTATATATTTCTTTTATGATATCACTGGTCGATTTTTTGCTATTGCCTTCTTCAACTTTCGATTCATCAAATCCGTCTTTTAGAAAATCCAAATCAAATAAGATATCCTTAAACTGTTTTTCAAAAAACTCTAATTTTTTATTATCTAAGTCCTGATGACTTTCAATATCTTTTATTTTTTTCCTTAAATTTTTTACTTCTTCAGCCAACTTTTCTTTTTCATTCAATAATTTTTCATATTTCTTTATAATTTCTTTATCTTTTTGAAGTTCTGTAATTATGTTTTTTAACCTTCCGATCTCTCTTGAATAGAAGTTATATTGCTCTAAATTCTGTGGTCTTAATTCCGCTTCGTAATTATCCATTGTTTCTTTAAGTTCTTTAAGTTCCAATTGAACTAAAAATAATTTGTTAGAAATTTGCCTTTTCTCTTCTTCTTTATCCAATTTTAATCTCTGAAAGTCCTTTAATTCATCTTTTAAATAATTAAGTGTATTATCCTTTTCATAGTCATGTGGTGTTTGAAATTCATTTCCACATAAACTACAATACCCTTTTTCCAATTCCTCATTTTCTTTAATAGAAACTTTATTTAAACATCTTGGACAGAACTCAATTGGAAGAATCCCTATTAGTTTTTTGGCTGTTTTTAATTTATCGTTCTTTTCTATATCACTTTGAATTTTATTGATGTAATAATTGTATTGGTCAATTTCAGATTCTAAAGTTTCTAATGAATCGAGGTACCTTCTTGCAACCAAACTCTTATGACGATATTTTGACCTAATTTCTTTAATAACATGGTTAATTTCTGTAGTACCCTTCTCCATTTCACTGATTTTATTGCTTAAATCCTGTAACTCTTTAGTCTTTCTTTCGATTTCATTATCAATTTCCGACACCTGGCTAAATGAAAGCAATCCGATAACTTCTTGAATATCTTTGATTGAATTATTTTTTTGCCTTAATGATGTTTGATACGATTCCAATAAATATCGATACTTAATAACGTCCGTACTTGTAAAATTCATTATTACTTCAAAAGCAGTCTTTTTAATCTCATTAATATCATAGCGTGGATTAATTGCTTGGATGTCATGCCAAGCACCCTGATGAATAATAAATAAAGGCATCAAATTTTGTATGTAAAAGATTAATCGCTCTGAATTGTCCTCATCATTATCTGTTTTTTTCCTTATCGGTTCTATACCTAAAAATGAAAAAAGAAATTCTTGATATGTTTTGTTTCCTGTTATATCCCGCTCCTTGTTTATTTTATAAAATTCTTTTTCTTTTGTTTTATTATTTAAGGATTTTCCATCATCATTTTTTTCTAATTTTACATTTTTAAAAACAATAACTGGTTCTTCTGAATCAATAGCATCCCTCAAAACAACAATCCGTTCTTTTTTATTACTAAGTTGCAAATAAATTTCTGCGTGTTCAAGCGTATCCTTTAAATATGTGCTTAAAATCATCTTATAATTTATAATGTCTTTTTTTCTTTTTCCGTAGATGGCTTCACCGTTTAAAGCATAAATTATACTTTCTATTAAAGTTGATTTTCCCAGTGCATTCTTTCCATATATTAAATTTAATTCATTAATTTTATCATTATTTAAAAAATTAATATATCTCCCATACTTTTTTCCGCTTTTTGCAATTATTCTTATTTTAATCGCCTCAATAAACATTTAGTTATCACCTGCAATTCCTAAAATTAATGATGGAAAATGATTTTTTATATATCCTTCAATTCGTTCATTTGTTGTGTTTTTTGGAAAAATAGAATTTATAATTTCCATTCGGTTAACCCAATTTATTTCTATTTCTTTGATTTTTTCAGCAATTTCAAGCCCGAGCGGTGTTAACGTCAAGCAAAATGCTTTTTTTGTTTTTGTATATTTTGAAAAATGAACATGAATTAAATTTTTACTGATCATATAATTAAAAATAGAATCGTACCGATGGTCCCAAGGTCCTCTAATGTATTTAATCATCGGAGAAAGAGCTTGTTCTGTTTCGTATTTTTTTAATTGCAATAAGTTTATTAAATGCATTTTATTTTCTATTTCGATAACTTTTTTTAAGTAAAATGGATAACGAATTAAAAAATCATAAAACGAAAACTTTCTCCTTCCATATATTGTATAATTATCGAAAAATGGCTCTTTTATCAATCCACATACACGAATTAATAAAAGAATTCTATAAGAATGGAAATCATAATCATCATCTGGTTGGATATAAGTTGTTTGTTCTTCTAACGGCGTAACTTCCATACTGACATTGTTTTTAATTAATATCTCGAAAAAATCATTTGAAAAAGTATATTTTTTATCCAATTTAATTCACTTCCTTGTGCCATCTTAAAAAGCATTCTGCTGCCATTTGAAACATTTGTCCATAAATAATGTCCTCATCAATTTCTATTTTTTTTCGTTCTTTAAAGTCTTTCAGTGCTAATAAAAGTTGTTCTTGTAATTCAAAATAAAATGATGCCGAATCACTTTTAGGTTTCATTGCAAATTTAATTACAGCTTCAGTACAAATTTTTTTTATTTTTGATTCAAGCTTTTTAATTTCTTCTAACTGTATTGTCAAATTTTTTAACCTTAACGTTTGGCAATAAAGAAGATAACGACACCTATATTCAGTTGCATTTTGAAGTAGATATTCTTTGGTATCTGAATCAATGTTATTCATTTTGCTAATTTTCATTTTTAAATTACTTTGATATTTACTATCCTCTTTTTGAATATATTCTTCAATTTTCTCTTGTTCTGCGGTTGGAAGTTCATAAACTTCGTATTTTTCCGATGGTTGATTATTGTTAGTGTGCTGATTAAGTTTTTCACTAAATTGATCCATTCTTTGGTTAAACTTCTCTTCAAATTCAGATAGTTGACTTTTGATTTCATCGACTCCTTGATCGATTTTCGATTCCAGTGATTCGAATTTAGCAATTAGTTCTGATGATATATTTAATTTAATTTCCTCATCAGTTTCCTCAAGAATTTTTTCTAATAATGCATTATCCAAATATCTAGCTTCATCATTTTCTTCAACGCACTTGAAATTAATTTCAGAAATAAGACGGCTGAAAAATAATTCAGCTGAATGCTTTCCCTTTAATATTTCATTCAATAAATCTAATGCCTCTGTTTTTAATGCTTTAATTGAATCTGCTGCTTCATCTTCATCAAAAACCCAAACAACTCTGTTTACAAATTCAATGATTGAATCGCGGTCATTGATTTGAGTTTTCATCTGCTGACCACTTGATTCTAAATCTTCCAATTCATTTTTTAAATCATCGATTTCTTTTTGTATTTTATCTCTTCTAGTTGATTCTTTTAGTTTCTCTTCTCGACTCTTTATTTTTTTGATAATTGGACCTCGTAGTGATTGTAATTCTTTTTCAAACACGTCTTTTAAAATTTCTTGTGTTTTATTAACACATTGCTCTAGTAATTCTTCGTTTTCTTTTAAAACTTTCTGTTGTTTAACCCAACTTTGTAACAAAGAATCTTTACCTGATATCCTAGTGTTGGATTCAAAGCAAAATTCACATTTGTAATCTTTATAAATTAAAAATAATACAAAAAAATTGTAAAGTGATTTTTTTATTTCATCGCTATCTAAGTTAAAAACTGAAGAGTAGCATTTAACTTGTGTAAATATTACTGTACTTTCTTTTATATTTAACTGTTTTATATCGTCTTCAACCTCACAGTAGATTACACTATCAATTTTATTTTTATAATTAGTTAGCCATTGAATGAGCGTTTTTAAATACTGGTAAATAAATCCCCTATTAGAACCAACTGCATCAGTATCTTTTTTAAACAGGATAAGTTCATTTTTTGTCATTCCCTTGTCCCCCGATTGATACCAATTGACAAAAAATATATGGTTCATCACCAAATTTTGTGATTTAGTGACAAAAAAGAGAAAGCACTGACGAGATCCTGGCAATAATGTTAGCGGTGAAATCAACA
>NZ_AYSF01000085.1:0-16221 GCF_000498995.1 Geobacillus thermopakistaniensis | reverse complement strand
CAAAAGATCACGAAAAATTGGCCGAAAAAGAAGCATATACGGCACATCGACGTCCCAAAACGGGTTGCTATACGCTTTTCGCTTCGCCTGAAACACCGGATCATTCGGCGGATACGGCAGCGACCAAATAATGACGTTCGAAAGCGACGGCCCCGGGATGTCAAGTCCTTCCCATAAATGTTCGGAACAAAGCACCGTTTCCTCGTTACGCTGAAACTCGGCGACCAAATCGCTGATTTCACGGTCGCCTTCAAACAAAAACGAAAATGGTTCGCCGGCTGCCGCCTCTTTAAACTGAAGAAGCTCCTCGCGCGTCGGGAACAAGATGAGCGCCCGGCCTCCGGTTTCGCGCAATTTTTCAAGCGCATATGCGTATTTTTTGGCAAACAGCGTCTCATCCGCGCGGAACGTCGGCATAAAAATCGTCATCTGTTCGTCGTAATCAAACGGCGACGGCACGCTGAACGATAAATAGTCATCAATGCCTAAGCTTTGGGCGATATAGGCAAACGATTTTCCGCTCGATAGCGTCGCTGACGAAAAGATAAACGGCATTCGTTTGCTGAACACTTTTTCGCGCAACACTTCTTGAACGGTGCGCGGCATGACGACAAACGTCGCCTCTTGACGCGACGACTCAAGCCACGTAATGGCGTCGGCGTTTTTCAAAAACAAATCGAGTGAATACTGGATTTGGTCCAAATATTCATCCACAATGTTCAGCTGGTAATGATCGATCGTATACGTCTCGCTTTCAAACACAAGCTCGTTGCCGATTTCGACCATTTGGCCGCGGAGCCGCTTCGCCCATTGTTCAAGACGCGGCGACGGCAAAATTTCTTTCCGGTTCGAACCCGGAACGTCTTTCGCGCACGCTTTCAGCTCATCAAAAAAGCGCGTGCTCGTCTCCAGCGTCTCCTCAATTAAATAGGCGAGCTCTTCACGGATGTCGTTTTCAAGAAGACGTGTCAGCAACGTCTCAAGCGTCGTCTCTTTCATTCGATATGTCAACGCCTTTTGCGCAGCGAACTCCAATAAATGCCCTTCGTCAAACACGACACAGCTCGCTTCCGGCAACAGCGGCAGCTGTCCTTCCCGCTTGCGCGCTTCATACGTCCAAACATGTTCCATATAAAAATCGTGCGAGCAGACGATCAAATCCGCCGCCTTCCGGTAATAGTCGCGCCAAAGCGTCTGTCCGCAGCGATGCCGCTTTTCGCACGTGAAACAGTCTTGAAACGGATCCCAGGCGATTTTTTTCCACTGCTCATCAGTCAGGTGGGCGTATTCTTTTCGGTCGCCGTAGCGGTAGAACGACTGCAGCGGTTTGTTGTCATGGACGAAGGCCGGAAGTTCATCGTAAATTTGCTCATACAGCTCGATGTCGTCATCGTCATACGTCGTTACTTCTTCCAGTTTATTCAAACATAAATATTGATCTGGCGATTTCGCCAGCCGGACGTCGATTTCCAGCCCGAGCACGTTGGATAGCTTCGCAATATCGCCTTCCTTTTTGACGAGCTGCTCAATGAGCGTCTCATCGGCGCAGGCGATAATGGCCGGCTTGCCGGTATAGCGGGCGTAGCAGACTGCATACAGCAAATACACGATCGTTTTCCCTGTGCCAACTCCCGCTTCGGCAAAGATCACCTTTTTTTCTCGAAACGCCCGCTCGAGCTGAAACGCCATATAAATTTGCTCGTCGCGCAGCTCAAAGCCGGCTTCCGGCAAAATGTCATAAAAAACATCGCCGATCCACTGGCTCAACTTATCAAAAAAGTTTTCATTTTTTTCTACAACAAACGGATAACGTTCATGGCCCATCGTCGCCACCCCTCCAATTGGCATAAACTCCCCCGGCATATCATGCATAAGCGCGCAACAAGTTTGTTGCGCGCTCGATCCCTAGTAACAAAACAATATTATGATCGATGGCCGCCGAGAAGTCAACTTCGAGCTTCGCGCGGCGGCCGCGGCCCCCAGTACTGGTAGTAATGGGTTTCAATAAAGCCGTTAAACAGTTTGCGCCGCTTCGTCGCCGGGCGGCCGTAATGCGTTTCAAAACCGCGGTGGGCGGTTAAAATGTACACCGACCACGTATCCAAGGCGGCGAAGGCGCGGCCGATGGCGCGATAGAGCGCTTCGACCTCCCGTTGTTCGCCAAGCCGTTCGCCGTATGGCGGGTTGCCGACGATCACCCCGTATTGTGCATCGGTCCGAAACTGCTCGGCGCGGCCCTCCCGAAAAGAAATGAGATCGGAAAGCCCCGCTTCGGCTGCATTCATCTTGGCGATCTCGACCATGTGCGGGTCAAGGTCAATCCCGCAAATATCAAGCGGTTGGTCGTAACGCGCCATCTGTTCCGCCTCTTGGCGCGCCTCTTCCCATACCGATTCCCCGATCCACGGCCATTGCTCCGAGACGAAATCCCGGTTAAACCCTGGGGCGATGTTTTGGCCGATCAGCGCCGCCTCAATGGCAATCGTGCCCGACCCGCAAAACGGATCGACGAACGGGCGCTCGGGCGTCCAATTGGTGAGCAACACTAAGGCGGCCGCGAGCGTCTCTCTTAGCGGCGCCTCCCCTTGGCGAGCACGGTAGCCGCGTTTATGCAGCCCGGCGCCGCTTGTATCGATCGTCAACGTAGCGATATCTTTGTGAAGCGCCACCTCGATCCGATACAACGGCCCGGTTTCCGGGAACCACGACAAATGATAGCGCGCTTTTAAGCTTTCGACGACTGCCTTTTTCACAATGGCTTGGCAGTCGGAAACGCTGAACAGCGTTGATTTGACCGACTTCCCGATCACCGGAAACTCGGCATCTTTCGGCAAGTAATCGGCCCATGGCAACGCCTTCGTTTGTTCAAACAACTCCTCAAACGTCGTCGCTCGAAACTCACCGACTTTCAGCTTCACGCGGTCAGCGGTGCGCAGCCAAAGGTTGGCCCGGCAAATGGCGAGCGCATCGCCTTCAAACGTCACTTTGCCGTTCTCCACTTGGCACTCATAGCCAAGCCGGCGCACTTCTTCCGCGACGACTGATTCGAGCCCCATCGCGGCCGTGGCAATCAGCGAAAACGAAGTCATCCTGTTCCCCCTATCTGATAGATGTATGTATCCTCATTCATGGCCTATACTTCCATTATAGTCATATGGAAGGAAAACACACAAAAGAGAAAGCCCTCCTTCCTGCAGGAGGGCTTTCCCACGATTCCAATCACCGCGTTAATCATGTTCTGTAAGCCATGTTCTGTACCTTCGTACTGCAAGCGGCTTTCGCCTCGTACTCCGGCGGTAATCATCTATCTACAGGCAGCGTACGCCGCCTGTCCTTCCCTCCGTTCATTTCCTTCGGGAAGGTGCCCCTACCATCATTTGGGTTTCTCGCTCGTGGGGTTTACCGCGTTCCACCTCTAAGGTTTCCCTTAGAGCTGCGTCACTGTGGCACTTTCAGGGTAATCGAACCATATCCGCATGCGGACGTAGGTTCTTTCCCCGCCGTCAGCCCAGCCGAAGCCAGACTGCCCTAGCTTATGGATTCGCTAGGCACGAACACTACGGGCATCTCAGCACCGTGCGAGCATGGACTTTCCTCTACGGCCGAAACCGGCCGCAGCGATTACCCGAACATGATTAACGCTGCGAGCATCTTACAGTATAGCTGATCTTGGTGTGAGAATCAAGAAGAAAAAATTAGAAATCCCTGCATCAACTTCGCCCTGCCGGCTGGTTATTCATACAGTTTCCGGCCAAACACATGCTTTTCTAAGTTGGAAAGGCGCTGCAAAATGTCGTAGTTCGTCGTTCCCGCCGACATCGCCGGCCGTTTTTGAAGCTCCTCGACTTGCCGCTTCAGCCGGGCGTTTTCCTGGCGCAACTCGTCAATTTCTTGCTGAAATGCTTCATAATCTTTAATAATGAGATCCAAAAATTGATCCACTTCGTCTTGGTTGTACCCCCGTATGCTTACCTTAAATTCCTTTTCTAAAATGTCTTTCGGCGTCAGTTTCACTTGATGGGCTGACATGGCTTTTCACCTCAATCCGCATTCAACGATCATCTTCTCTTTATTTTTTCAGAAATTCAGCCGGTTGTCAATTGACGGTTGGCTTGCCGCATCGATCGGGAAGCCGCATGGCGCCCACGCAGACTTCCCGGCGGCGCCGAAACGCCGTCCTCCCGCCCAAACGCCGCCGGCTGCCGGCGTTTTCCATCCGTAAAAAAACAGAAGCCGACAAAGCGGCTTCTGTTTTTGGCCCTTACTATCGCAGCGGAAACGGCGGAAATGGCATCGGTCCCGGACCCGGGCAGTACAGATGGCGATTGGCAGCCTGAGCCACCGCCGATTCCGTATGCGGGAAATAATGTTGATGTTCATACAGGTGATGATAAACATGCATCGTATGCGATGGATGGATATGCGGCACAATCGTTGCTTCGAAATGATGCAAAACGTTGCAACGAGGCGGATGAACGATCGGCGCCGTTACATTCGGCAGGCAATGCATCATATTCCTCTCCTTTCATCAATTTAGGCTGTTGCTTGACAATACTAGCCTATGATGAACGGAGTGGACTCGTACTAGTATAAACACCCATTTTGAAGAGCCATTCGCGCCAACAATCTACCGGCTCTCTCGCTCCGGTGCTTCGGACGTTTTGGCATAGTCATTCGTCTTTTTGAATCCGTTATGCGGCGCCGGCCTCTCTGACGTTCATTAATAGATATAATTGAACACGACAAACGTCAAACCGACGACAATAAAAAAGAGATACAAAATTTTTTTGTACATGCTCCGCATCGTCTTCTTCTCCCTGCCATCGTTTTCGTTCATTCCGATGCCATTGTACACGTTTTTTCTTTTTTCTACAAGATTCACAACAAAAAGACGAAACATTTTCGTTTTCTGTCATATTTTGCGCTTGCCAGGGAAATGGACGAGTTCTCACCCGTTTTTCTTGCGTTCAAGCCGCGCGAGCCGCCTGCGCCATTCCGCTTCTTCTTTCTCGCTATGTTGTCGGCTCATCCTAGCGAGCGACCGCCACGCTTCATATGCCATAACGGCATAACGGTGCGCTTCGGCCGCATCCCGGAAATAATGTTCATACACCTTCGCCAGTTCAAGCCCGGCCTTCGCCTTCCAATAGCCATTTCCGTGGATAAACAAGTCGCGCCAAAGGAGAGCAGCCTCTTCATATCGTTTTTCTTTTCGGTATAAAAGAGAAAGCTGCCATTTCGCCGTCTGCGCTTCCTTCGCCCCTTTGCCGCTCGCCTCCTCGTACACCCCCCTTGCCGCCGCTGTTTCCCCGACCGCTTCGAACCAACGGGCGGCGGCCAACTGCTCCTTGGGGTCAGCGAGCCGGTCCGCTTCAAGCAGCTGAACGGATAGGTGAATGTAGAGAGCAATGAGCGACAACACGTCGCGCTCGTTATGGCGCAATACTGGCATGAGCCGGTCTGGATGGGGCGTTTGCAAAAACTCCTTGTACATCATCGGCGCCAAAAAGCCCGGCACATCATCGCCCCGCTCGACATAGAGAATGTGCCGCTCCACTTCCGAAAGGCGCAGCGAATCCAATTTGTCTTTCCATAAGCGGCGGGCGGCGTGATACAAATCAAAATGACCGAACGCTGGCAGTTTTGGCACCATGTTGCGGACAAGCGCATGGCGCGTTTTCAGGCGCGGCCAGTCGAACGCTTTTCCATTATAGGTAACAAGCGTCGTATAATCGACGTCAGACAAAAAACTTTGATAGAGCGCCACTTCCGCCCCTGGGTATGGCAGAAGGTGCTGGCGGATGGTGACGAAATCGCCAAGAATGCGGGCGTGGCCAAGCAAGAACATGATGTTTCCCGCCCCGCTTGAAAGTCCCATCGTCTCCGTGTCAAAAAAGAATAAGTCGCTAACGGCAAAGCCGCGGCAGGAGAGCGGATGGGAAAACGGCGCTTCCTGCCATCTTTCGTGCACTTCATACAGCGCTCCGAGCCGATAGCGGCCGTGCTGATAGTCAAGCGGATACACCGTTTCCCGAATGAGGCAGTAATCGCCGGCAAACCAATACGGCTTGGCGCCGTACTCCCGCCAAACGTCGGCATACGGCACGTCCGTCACAGGTCGTCCGTCCGGTTTCTCCTCTTCTTTTTCTTCATCGTTCTCCTTTTTATGCCGGGCGGCAAGCAATTCTTTCCATTGCGCCAACTTCGGCTTCATCCGTTCACCCCCTCCTTGCTTGACGTCGGCTTGCTTCTATAAGTTGATTCTCCCACACTCGGCAAAAACACGCATGACGACGCTTAAACGGACGGACCGGCCCAAACGGCAAGTTGTTCGTCCAAAAACTGGACAAGTTCGCGCTTCAACGACGGTCCGTCAGCGCTTGAAATGCCGATGCACGATGGGCNAGAACAACGAAAAAAACGCAGCCGAAAACAAAAACACGCATGACGACGCTTAAACGGACGGACCGGCCCAAACGGCAAGTTGTTCGTCCAAAAACTGGACAAGTTCGCGCTTCAACGACGGTCCGTCAGCGCTTGAAATGCCGATGCACGATGGGCAGCCGTCCGCACACGGGCAGCGTTCGACCCATTCTTTCACATGTTTCATGATCTCTTCATACCGTTCAAACACCGCCTCCGACAGGCCGACTCCGCCTGGATAGCGATCATAAAGGAAAATCGTCGGCCGTCCGGAATGCGGCGCCTTAAGCTGCGGCACGACGTGAAGATCGGAGCGGTCGCACATGACAAACACCGGCACGAGATGACCAAGCACATTGGCGATGCCGACAAGGAGTTGTTCAAACAGCGCCGGGGAAAACCGTGACGGCACCGCCTCCCACTCGATCCACGCCGCCGACGTATGAAGCGTTTCCTCCGGAAGGCGGATCGGCCCTGATCCGATGTTTTCAAACGTCGACAGCTTCAGCTTTTTAAAAATCGTCGCCATCGCTCGGACCGATACATCACCGTAACGCACCGCCATTTGTCCGCGCGTTTCGCTCCGGTCTTCCGACAGCACATCAAGCCGGACAGCTAAATTGGCGTCCGTAAAATATTCAACATCGACTTGGCGGACGTACGCCTTTTTCTCCTCCCAGTCGAGCTTTTCAACTTGGTATTGTGCTCCTTCGTGCAAATAAATCGCTTCATCATGAAGCAGCGTCATCGCGCTGAAGCGGTCCATTTCGCCGATGACGCGATGGTGGGCGGTGTCGGAAATATCGATGATGACGACGTTTTCCTGAGCCGCGGAGCGCAAACTGATATCATGCGCGGGAAACGCGTCGCTCATCCAGTGCCAGCGCCCAGCGCGTTCGTTTAGCACCCCTTGCTCGGCCAAAAAGTCGAGCACCTCTTCGACCTCGACGCCGCCGAACGTCTCGCCGCGCCGGAACGGAAGCTCATAGGCGGCGCATTTGATATGATCGACCAAAATGAGCAGATTGTCCGGGTTGATGCGCGCCGCCTCCGGCGAGCGGGCGAAAAAGTATTCTGGATGGGAGATGATGTACTGATCGAGGGGGCTTGCGCTTGCGATCATCACAACGAGCGAATCGCCCTGGCGCCGGCCGGCGCGCCCGGCTTGCTGCCACGTGCTGGCGATCGTTCCCGGATACCCTGTTAAGATGCACGCTTGCAATTGGCCGATATCAACACCGAGCTCGAGCGCATTCGTGCTCACCACACCGATAATCTCCCCGCTGCGCAACCCTTTTTCAATGGCGCGCCGCTCGTTCGGCAAGTAGCCGCCGCGGTAGCCGCGGATCGTCGTATCGCCGATTCGTTCGTTCACCACCGCCTGCAAATGGCTTAAAATCAACTCGACACGGACGCGGCTGCGGGCGAAAACGATCGTCGGAATGCGGTTGACAAGCAGCTGTCTTGCGAGCTCAACGGCCGTTTTTGTCGCGCTTTGGCGGATGTTCATCGTCCGCTCGACAACCGGCGGATTGTAAAACACGAAATATTTCCGCCCGCGCGGCGCCCCATTGTTGTCAATAAGCGCCACCGGTTCACCGATCAGCCGCTCCGCCAACTCTTTCGGATTGGCGATCGTCGCCGACGTGCAAATAAACGTTGGTCGACTCCCGTAAAAGGCGCAAATGCGCTTTAAGCGGCGGATGACGTTCGCCACATGGCTGCCGAATACGCCGCGGTATGTATGCAGTTCATCGATGACGACGTAGCGCAGCTGTTCAAAAAGAGAAATCCATTTCGTATGGTGCGGCAAAATGGCCGTATGGAGCATATCTGGGTTGGTGATGACAATATGGCCCGCTTGACGGATTTTTTGCCGCAGCGCCGGCGCCGTGTCGCCGTCGTATGTATGGCTGTAAATCGACACCCCCATCTCGGCGATGATCTCGTTTAGTTCATTTTTTTGATCTTGAGCGAGCGCCTTCGTTGGAAAGATATACAGGGCGCGGCTCGATGGCTCTTTGGCAATGGCATCGAGCACCGGCAAATTGTAGCAAAGCGTTTTCCCTGAAGCGGTCGGCGTCACGGCGACAATGTTCCGCCCGCTTTGGACCGCGTCATAAGCGGCCGCCTGGTGCGTATACAACGAAGCGATGCCGCGCGCTTTGAGCGCCGCGCCAAGCCGCGGATCGAGTTCGTCTGGAAACGGAACGAAACTCGCTTCTTTCGGTTCGATTTCATGCCAATGCACGACATTCGGATCTTGGCGAAGCTGTTCGATCCATTCCGACAGCGTCTGTTTTTTCACGTCGCATATCACCTCGTTTCTATTTTACATGCATTCCGTTTGTTTGCACTACAAAAAACGCCCACCAAGAGGCAGTCCTCTCTCGTTTCAAACTGGCAGACAACCGATATATCGGAGCCGGCCGAACGACAGAACGTTCGATTGTATCTGAACGGTTTTGGAAAAAGGACGCCTTCCTCTCATCTTCCCCGCCAAGGCGGCATCCACATAGGTCATTCTTCTTGGCACAAAAAAAACGTCCAGCCGCTACAGCTGGACGGAATGGGCTCCACGATAGCCGAGCCTTGCCGACAGTTCTTTGCCGATCTGCCGCATGCGCACAGTGAGCGATGTGATGCGGTCGTCCGTCATGCGGATCGTCGGGCCGGAAACGCTGATCGCCGCGACGACGCCGCCAGTATAGTCAAAAATCGGAACGGCAACACATCGGATACCGTACTCGTTTTCTTCCAAGTCAAGCGCATACCCGTTTTGCCGGACGGTCTCAAGTTCGCGGAAAAATGCCTCGCGGTCGGTGATCGTCCAATCGGTATGCTTCGGCAGTCCTTTCCGATCGATGATCTCTGCAGCCACCGCGGGCGGCAAATGGGCTAAAATGGCCTTGCCGACCGCCGTGCAATGCATCGGAGCCCGCTTGCCGACTTTGGAGTGCATGCGCAGCGTCTCCGTTCCTTCCAATTTTTCAATATAAATGACTTCCCCTTGATCATAGACGACGAGGTGGATGACCTCGTTCGTTTCTTTTTCGAGCTCGCGCAAATATGGCTTCGCCTCTTGGCGCAAATCGATCGAATCAAGCAGCTTTGAGCTGAGCTCTAAAAACTTGTAGCCGAGCTTATACCGCTCCGTTTCCGGATGTTGTTCGATATAGCCGTATTGGGCAAGCGTCGTTAAAATGCGGTACACCGAACTTTTGTTGATGTCCATTTGTTTCGCGATTTCCGTCACGCCCAGCCCGTCCTTTTTCGTGCTGACGATTTCGATAATTTGCAGCGCCCGGCGGACCGATTTGACCGTGTTTTCTCGTTCCATCGCATTCACCTCGATTTGTTCTCTCCGCTCGCCATTATACACGAACAGCCGGGCTTTTGCAGGCGGGAGAGCAGCGCAGGCGCGCATGGCAGCGAGCGCCGCCTTAACGGACGGAACGTATTCACCGTCAGGACGCGCCTGATGCCTTGTTTGGCCCAGAGATGCCGCAGGTTCGTTATGAACGTCGGATGGAAACGGCTGGCGCTTTGGCGGCGACGAACGTATTGCGGAGCGTGCCGATGCCGTCCACATCGCATTCAATGACCGTCCCCGGGCCGACAAGCTCGGCGCCGACCGGGCTTCCCGTCAAAATGACGTCGCCCGGTTGCAGCGTCATGACATGAGACAAATACGAAATCATTTTGCTGATGGAAATGATCATCAGCTTGGTCGAGCTGTTCTGCTTTTCTTCACCATTGACCCGCGCTTTCACCGATACAGCCCGAGGATCGAGCTCTGTTTCAATGACCGGGCCGAGCGGTGTAAACGTATCGAACGATTTTCCGATCGTCCAATGGCCGTCCGGGTGGAAAAACTGCGGCGCGGTGACATCGTTGGCGACCGTATAGCCGAAAATATACGACCACACGTCTTCTTCGCTCACCTGTTTTGCCTCTTTGCCGATCACAACCGCCAGCTCGGATTCAAATTTCACTTCACCAACCCCGCTCGGAATGACCACCTCCGCTTCCGGCCCGACGACCGACGAGGATGGTTTAAAGAAAAAGACAGGAATATCTGGCAGTTCCACCGGCAGCTGTTCACTGGAGGCCACATAGTTGGCGCCAATGCCGATCACATGGCGCGGCGCAAGCGGCGCCACGAGCGAAACGCGATCATAGCGAAATACGTTTCCCGTATAATCCCAAGCGGTGAACATATTTCCTTCGATTTCGCGGATCACTTCACCGTTCACCACACCGGCGCGAATCGCGCCATCAGCGAGAAAACGGGCAAATTTCATCGATGGCTACCCCTCTCTGACACGATTTTGTTCCTCAACTTTTTCCTTGACTCGAGCCACCCCGGTCTCCATGGCGGCACGGGCGACGGCGGAAGCGACGGCCTCGACGACGCGCCGGTCAAACGGGTTCGGGATGACATACTCTTCCGTCAGCTCTTCCGGCTGGATGAGCCCGGCGATGGCTTCGGCAGCGGCAATTTTCATCGCCTCATTAATTTGCGTCGCCCGCACATCGAGCGCGCCGCGGAAAATGCCAGGGAACGCCAACACGTTGTTCACTTGGTTCGGCAAATCCGACCGGCCGGTCGCGACCACGGCGGCGCCGGCGGCTTTTGCCTCATCCGGCATGATCTCAGGCACCGGATTGGCCAAGGCGAATACGACCGCCCCGCGGTTCATCGTCCGAACCATCGCCGGCGTCAACGCCCCAGCAACCGAGACACCGATAAACACATCCGCGCCTTGAATGACGTCCGCAAGCGTCCCGGAGATACGGCGGTGATTCGTTTGCCGGGCGATTTCTTCCTTGATAGCGTTCATCCCATGCGAGCGCCCTTCATAAATCGCTCCTTTTGTGTCGCAAACGATCAGTTCGCCGACTCCGATCGACAGCAGCAATTTGGCGATCGCCACCCCGGCAGCGCCGGCGCCGTTGATGACAACCCGGCAATCGGCAAGCTGTTTGCCAACCACTTTCAAGGCGTTCGTCAGCCCAGCGGCCACGACAATCGCCGTGCCATGCTGATCATCATGAAACACCGGGATCGCCATCTCTTGGCGAAGACGCTCTTCAATGACAAAGCAGGCGGGGGCGGCGATATCTTCCAAATTGATGCCCCCAAACGCCGGTTCCAGCAACTTGACCGTTTGAATGATTTGTTCCGGATCTTCAGTATCGAGGCAAAGCGGCACGGCATCGATCCCGGCGAACGCTTTGAACAAGGCGGCTTTCCCTTCCATGACCGGAAGCGCCGCCCGCGCGCCAATGTTGCCAAGCCCAAGCACCGCCGTGCCATTCGAGACGACGGCGACAAAATTGCCCTTCACTGTATAGTTGTACATTTCGTCTTGGTCGACGTAAATTTCTTTGCACGGTTCAGCCACTCCCGGCGAATAAATGAGACTTAAATCATTGGCATTCACGACCGGCACTTTCACTTCAACTGACAGCTTTCCTCTTGCCTGCCGATGGACAAGCAACGCTCGTTCTCGCAAATGTTCCATCACTGATCCCTAGCTACTAGCCTTCCCCATCCCCTTGTACCGCCTTTTGTGCTGCTTTGCGTTTGACAACCGGCCAGTAGTAACTAGGAGCTGCCTCCTTTCTCCATTTATTTTCTTAATTTTCTGATCATAATAGATAGGAAGGAACAAGGTCATCCATCCCTTGTTCCTTATACAGCTTTTGGCGTTTATTGCTGAATGGCGGCAAATTTCGCTTTTGCTTCTTGACGGCGGCGGTGCAAAATCGGCTCGGTATAGCCGTTTGGCTGTTCATAGCCGCGGAAAATGAGATCGCACGCCGCTTGGAACGCCACCGAATCATCGTAATTCGGCGCCATCGGACGATAGTTCGGATCGCCGGCGTTTTGTTCGTCGACGACTTTCGCCATCCGCTTGAGCGTCTCAAGCACTTGCTCTTTCGTGCAAATGCCATGATGGAGCCAGTTGGCGAGAATTTGGCTCGAGATGCGAAGCGTCGCCCGGTCTTCCATCAGTCCGACGTTGTGAATGTCCGGCACTTTCGAGCAGCCGATCCCTTGGTCGATCCAGCGGACGACATAGCCTAAAATGCTTTGGCAGTTGTTGTCGAGCTCTTCTTGAATCTCTTCCGCTGTCCATTGCGGATGGTCAACGACCGGGATTTGCAACATGTCGTCGCGATAATCGTTCCGATCGTTCGCCAGTTCGCTTTGCACAGCGGAGACGTTCACTTGATGGTAATGAAGCGCATGGAGCGTGGCCGCTGTCGGCGACGGCACCCATGCCGTATTGGCGCCTGCTTTGAGCTGCGCTCCTTTTTGCTTCAGCATTTCTGCCATCAAATCCGGCATCGCCCACATTCCTTTGCCGATTTGCGCCCGGCCGCGGAAGCCGGCGGCAAGCCCAACGGCGACGTTCGATTTTTCATACGCCTGCAGCCAAGTCGATGATTTCATCTCGTTTTTGCGCAGCATCGGCCCCGCTTCCATCGACGTATGAATTTCGTCTCCGGTCCGGTCGAGGAAGCCGGTGTTGATAAAAATGATGCGGTCGCGCACTTGGTAGATGCAGTTTTTCAAGTTGAGCGACGTGCGGCGCTCCTCGTCCATCACGCCGATTTTAATCGTATTCCGCTCAAGGCCGAGCATATCTTCGACACGGTCAAACAGCTCGTTGGCAAACGCCACTTCCGCCGATCCGTGCATTTTCGGCTTGACGATGTAGATGGAACCTTTGCGCGAATTCAAGTAGCGTGTATTGCCGATGAGCGAATGTTTCATAATCAAGCTTGTAATGACGGCGTCCATGATCCCTTCATGCACTTCCTCGCCATTCGCATGCAAGATCGCGTTGTTCGTCATTAAGTGCCCGACGTTGCGCACGAACATGAGCGAACGGCCCGGCAGCACGAGCTCCCCGCCATCCGGCGTTTTGTATACGCGATCCGGGTTCAGGGAGCGCGTCATGATTTTGCCGTTTTTCTCAAATGTCGCTGTCAAATCGCCTTTAACGAGACCAAACAAGTTGCGGTAAACGAGCACTTTGTCTTCGGCGTCAACGGCCGCCACCGAATCTTCACCGTCCATGATCGTTGTCACGGCCGCTTCTAGGACAATGTCTTTGACCCCGGCTTGATCCGTTTTTCCGACCGCATGCTCGCGGTCGATTTGAATTTCAATGTGAAGGCCATTGTTCTTCAGCAACACCGCTGTCGGATGTTGCGGGTCGCCTTGGAAGCCGACGAATTTTTCCGGCTCTTTCAGCCCCGTCGTCGCCCCGCCTTCTGTCGTCACGACAAGCTGGCCATCAACAATGGCGTACTGGACAGCGTCTTTATGGGAATATTGCGCCAGCGGCACCGCTTCATCTAAAAACTGCCGCCCGTAGGCGATGACTTTCGCCCCGCGCACCGGGTTGTACGACGAACCGCGCTCGGCGCCGTCTTCTTCGCTGATGGCATCGGTGCCGTACAGCGCGTCGTACAGGCTGCCCCAACGGGCGTTGGCAGCGTTTAATGCATAGCGGGCGTTCGTCAACGGAACGACGAGCTGCGGCCCGGCTTGCACGGCAATTTCATCATCGACATTGTCGGTCGTAATCTCAAAGTCCTCGACTTCCGGCTCCAAATAGCCGATGTCTGTCAAAAATGCTTTATATTCGTTAAAATCAAAGCGGCCGCGATGCGCTTTATGCCACTCATTCAATTTTTCTTGAATTTCGTCGCGGCGGGCGAGCAATTCTTTGTTGCGCGGCGTCAAGTCGGAAATGAGCGCGCCGAAATCGCTCCAAAACTTGTCTTGATCCAACCCGCTGTTCGGCAGAAGCTCCTCGTTGACAAAGTCGTACAACACTTTGGCGACTTNATGAGCCATTAAAAAAGTAGCCGAAAATCGCGGCGGGCGAGCAATTCTTTGTTGCGCGGCGTCAAGTCGGAAATGAGCGCGCCGAAATCGCTCCAAAACTTGTCTTGATCCAACCCGCTGTTCGGCAGAAGCTCCTCGTTGACAAAGTCGTACAACACTTTGGCGACTTGGATGTTCCCTTTTTGTACGTATTCGCCCATTATTCTCTTCCCCTCTCTTGTTTCTTATTACGAAACATCGTTTCTCAATTTCTCTAAAAAGATGATACCATGAAACGAAATGACTGGCAATCGTTTTCAAAAAATTTTCATTTCACTGTCGACGGCGTCTTTGTCTCTACACAACGCCCCGGCGTCGGGAACAGCTTGCCGGCGTTGAGCAAGTTTTTCGGGTTAAACACGTCGCGGATTGCCGTTTGCGCCAAAATTTCCTCATCAGTGAAAATGAAGCGCATCTCTTCTTTTTTCTCAATGCCAACGCCATGTTCCCCTGTAATTGATCCGCCGACCGCCGCGCACGCCTTGAGGCATTCGCTTCCGGCGGCAAGCGCCCGCTCCGTCTCCCCAGGCTTGCTCGCATCAAACAGCACAAGCGGGTGCAAATTGCCGTCGCCGGCGTGGAAAATGTTTGCGATTCTCAGTCCATACTTGCGGCTGATATCGGCGATTTCCCGCAGCACTTCCGGCAGACGGCTGCGCGGAATGACGCCATCTTGCACTAAATAGTCAGGCGAAATCGCCCCCATGGCGCCAAAGCCGGTTTTCCGGTTCGCCCACCAGCGGGCCCGTTCTTCCTCTGACTGGGCGACTTTCACTTCGCGCACATGATGGCGGCGGCAAATCGTTAAAATATCGTTGATTTGTTCGTCGATCCCGGCGGAAATGCCATCCACTTCAATGAGCAACAGCGCGGCGATGTCTTTCGGATGCCCGACCGGAAACGCGGCCGCTTCGACCGCCTCGATGGCCGTTTGGTCCATCATCTCGAGCGCCGCCGGCACGATTCCAGCGGAAATGATGTCGGAAACGGTCTGGCTCGCATCTTCCACTTCGTCAAAATAGGCGAGCACCGTCTGTTTGGCCTCGGGATTTTTCAACAAACGGACGGTGATTTTTGTCACGATGCCAAGCGTCCCTTCCGACCCGGTCAGCAGCCCGAGCAAATCGTAGCCTGGCGGATCGGGAACGCCGTTTCCGCCGATTTCAATCACTTCGCCGTTCGGCAAGACGACTTCAAGCCCTAAAATATGGTTCGTCGTCACTCCGTATTTTAAGCAGTGGGCACCGCCAGCGTTTTCAGCGACGTTGCCGCCGATCGTGCAGCAATATTGGCTTGACGGGTCGGGCGCATAGTAATAGCCGCGGTGGGCGACCGAGTTCGTCAACTTCAAGTTGACAAACCCCGGCTCGACGACGGCGCGCCGGTTTTCGAGATCGACGTGCAACAGCCGCTTCATCCGCGTTAGGCTGATGACGACTTCGCCGTTTAGCGGAATNCGCAGCGGTTGCAAAAAAGAGCCGAAAAGTAATAGCCGCGGTGGGCGACCGAGTTCGTCAACTTCAAGTTGACAAACCCCGGCTCGACGACGGCGCGCCGGTTTTCGAGATCGACGTGCAACAGCCGCTTCATCCGCGTTAGGCTGATGACGACTTCGCCGTTTAGCGGAATCGCCCCGCCGCTTAACCCCGTGCCGGCGCCGCGGGCGAGAAACGGAAGATCATGCTCATGGCAGTATTTGACGACCGCCGCCACTTGCTCCGTGCTGTTTGGAAATACAACCGCCCTTGGCAAATGGCGGTGGACGGTGAAGCCGTCGCAGTCATATTTTCGGCTTGCTTTTTTGCGCCGAGGAATCCATCTTCCTTGAACCTGCTGGAAGACGAAGGCGCAAAGTAGCTCCTTTGAATTCGCTTCTTCGCTGGTTTGCG
>NZ_AYSF01000084.1:0-8127 GCF_000498995.1 Geobacillus thermopakistaniensis | reverse complement strand
ATTGGAAATCCGGGATGGCCGCTGCTTTGTTTGAGTATGCCCAAATTTATGGAAGGCGTATGTATAATTTTGGATAATCAACACTCGTGTTTTACCTTCATTTTAGTGATGACGAACTTACAGATGCTATCAACAAAATATTTGGAAAGGGGCTATAACAAATGGGTTTACCTCGGAAAATGTCAAAGAAAGTGCAACTTGAACAAGAAATACAGAAATTACATGCAACTTATGGTGAGGAGTTTGTTAACACTCTTTTAAATAACCAATTATTTGGTGGGCACTATCTCGAAAGTGCCCATCCTAATAATACCATGAATGATAAGACCATCGAAGAAGCCATGGAAGAATTTTTTAACAGTAATCATTTTTTGCAATTGGCTGATTCAAGCAAAAAAACGTATCAATCAGAAGCCAGAACATTTTTAGATTTTTGCAATAAAATCTTTTCAAACGGCACACAGGAGAGAGTATTGGTTTTTATAGAAAAACCAACTTTATTGCTTGAATATTTGAAAGAAACGAAGAACCTTTCAACACGTAACAAGAGAAGCTCGTTTCTCCGTTCGTTTTTTAAGGTAATTTGTAAAAGGGAAATCTTAGATGCTGATATTAATTTTTCTAGGGTGTTGCCTATAATTCAAAATGAAGATGAAGAGCCAAAAGCTTTAAACCAACACCAAGTAAGAGAGCTCCTTCATTTAGCAAAAGAAGGAAATAATAATTTTAGAAACTATACCTTGCTGTGGGTGATGTTAGGATCTGGTATACGGGTTGGTGAGGTAACGCAAATACAAATTGGCGACATTATCCCTGAGACGCAACATCTTTTAATAATTCCCAAGAAAAAGCGCACACTTCGAACAGAAAAAGTAAAAAGAAAAATAGCTCTACCAGCCCTAAAAACGCTAATTGATTATGTAAATTTCACTTATGGGCATCTGATTGACACTGATATTAACTACAAAAATTTGTATGTTTTCTCCAAAGACGGTGGAAAAACACCTTTAACTGAGCGTGCCGTACAAATGATCATCAAAGATTTAATTGATAAGTGTCAATCTATACCGGATGATGAAAAAAGAAAATATAGTACCCATTCACTTCGTCATACTTTTGCTCTATCAGCTCTTGAATCAGGGATAGACATATATCGCATTTCTAAATTGTTGGGGCACGAGTATATCAAATCAACAGAAGTATATTTGAAATTATTCGATCATCATCTGCAGGAGGCAATTGAAATGCATCCTTTTGCAAATATTGATTTTGAAAAAATATGGGATGATAAGACATGAAAAGCATTTTAATTGATTCGATTTATTTTAAACAATGGGTCAAGCACGTAAATCTAGCAGAGTCAACAAAAAGAAATTATGCCTATAAATTGCAACAGTTTGAGCAGTACATTGTTAACTGCGGGTTCGAAGGCGAAACTGTTAATTTTGACTCGTTTTATAGTGATCACAATAATGGAGACAGCTTACCAATTGATAAAGAATTTATTGACGAATTTATTGCTTATATAAAAACTAAATCGTCATCCAAAAGCAGTTTGTATATAACCATTAGTGCATTACGTAATTTTTTTGGATTTCTTCATGAATTAAAACTCATCAAGCATAACCCAATGTTATATTATCATAATCCCTACTATAGCTTAAATAAAAGGGACCGTTCGTTAAGTAATGAGGAGTGCAGAAAACTGCTAAAAGCGGCAATGAGGCTTGATCCTTTTTCAAAAAAATATGCAGTATTATTCTTATTAGGAATTACATGCGGATTAAGAGCTAATGAAATTATCCATTTAAGAAAATCACAAATTAACTTTAATAATAGCACTATTTTTGTTAATAAAGGTCAAAAAACAAGAGCTTTATCTGTTCATATGCCTCGTTCCACAAGTAAGGCATTGTTTGAATATCTTAATCATCCATGTTGGAAAAAGTGGAGCAATAACGATGATAACAAAGAAGTATTCTTTTACAATGATGCACCATTAACTTATATTACACTCCGCAAAATTCTTAATGAGATCAGCAAGACTGCTGGCTTTGAGAGTTCCATCACTCCACATCAAATGAGACATACTCTGGCAAGAATGATGTATGAGAGTAATATCCATCTCTCGATTATTCAGCGCCAATTGAGACACAAAAACATCTGTACTACTATACACTATTTACCGCCAAGTCCGTATTTAGCTGATATATTAAACAAACATACTGATGATGTATTAAAAAATTAACCATTGGTCGTCGCTCAAATCCCATTAGTGGATTTGAGCTTTTTAATTCATTTGTAGTGAACAGTTTGTTCATAACATTATTTGGAATAGGACGATTATCCGCTGTCAGATTAAATATTCTGCCGTTTCATATGAAGAAGGGATAGCTGTCATTTTTCCGGTCAATTATCTGTTGTTGCATAATAAATTTAACAACTCATTTAATGATGGAGGTATAAATATGGTTAATGAATTATTGACTGTTAAGAAAACAGATATTCAACAATCACTCGAGGATTTAATGAACATGGAAACAACAATATCAGACTCATTAATTCACATGAAAGAACATCGCTACTGGGCTCAGTCAACATTCGAGAGTTACAAAAATGACGTGAAAACTTTCGAAGAATTTTTAATGGATAATAATCTTGATCCAGTTTTAAAAAATAGTGAAAGATTAGCTATTGTAAATCAGTGGATTAAACACCAAAAAGAAAACGGTGCGGCTTTTAAAACCATTTCAAGAAGAATCGCTTCTTTATCATCCATTTATGGGTTTTATCAAAGTCTTGGTATAGTTCATAGTAATCCTTTCAAAGCTGTCAGGGTTCCCGGTCCACACTCCGGTTCATACTCCGCGGTAATGGACATGGATCAATTAAAACAAGTTTATGTAGCAATTCAGGATTTAAAAAAGGAAGGGGTCGACATTGAGATACCTATCAAGTTGCTAATGTTCACTGGATTGCGAAATCAAGCGCTATGTTCGTTAAAAGTAAGGGATGTTGAATTTGATGAAGAGTTAATTGTCTACAATTCTGGAGTGTATAACTCCAAACATAAGGTCCAATTCTTACCTTTGCCACCAAAATTTTTGAATAGTCTGAGGGAATATATTAAAGAGAATGGATTAACAACCGATGATCCACTTTGTTACGGAATCAAAGGATTAGCGTTACAAAACAAACAATTAAATCGAATGACTGATAAAATTTGCGAATATTTAGGGTGGAAAGGGGAGAGAAGAGTTACACCACATGGTTTCCGATATTCCATTGCGACATTGTTAGACGAAAAGGGTGTTTCCAAGGATACTATTCAATATTTGTTAGGTCACAGTGAAACAGAGAGCATCAAATTTTATTTACGCCGTGATAAACGAAAAATATATCAAATAAAAAAGGTGTTAACAGAAATAGAAAATGAATTAGAAGAACACCTTACACATGTTACACATGCAAAAGCGGCTGTTTCAGATACACATGAGCAAATTCAGATTACGCATTCACATGCTGAAGAGTTTGCTCAACCAAAAAGCTTACCGTTTTCAGAGGATTTTCTTATGAAGTTAGCTGTTCAAAATCCGGAAATATTTGAAAGGATAATGTCACTTCATTATCAAAACCAAAAAAAGGCTACCTAAACAAGGTAGCCTAATATATTGATCATTCTAAAAGAAAAGAGTTTATTGCCTTTTTCTTTTGTTCAAAATCAACATGTGTATAAATAGCTGTCGATGCCAGACTTTCATGCCCTAATAACTCCTGTAATGTTCGTAAATCAACTTTATTTTTACTTTCTTGAAGTAATAGTGTGGCAAATGTATGCCTTAAATGATGAAGAGAAAATTTTTTGGGCGGTAATCCAGCTTTTTCAAGAATTTCTTTAAATACTTTATGCAATCCACGAGGATTCATTTTGCATCCATTTTTATTTAAAAACACCGGCTCAGATGAATGAAGTTGATAATCCAATAAATGCTTTCTATATTCATGAAATAAAGGTATGACAATAGGGTGAAGGGGGAGAAGACGCTCTTTATTGCCTTTTCCATATATTCGGATTGTTTTATTGTTAAGGTCAACCTGCTCCCACTTCAAATCAACAACTTCCTGTCTGCGCATTCCGGTCGTAGCAAGCAATTTAAAAAGCAGATGATTTCTGTATGCCAGTCGGCTATTATCATTTTCCAAGTAATGAAATAACTTCTTTAGTTCGTCTAAAGTCATGTAAGTCGGAAGTTTTTTATCAGCTTTAGGCACTTGAATTCCTGCCATGAAGTCAATTTTGGTATAATTTTCCTTAAGACAAAATTGGCTGAAGGATTTTAAACATGAAATGCGTCGTTGCAAAGTTCGTGGTTTAACACCATGATTGATTACTTGATCTTGAATAAAGCGGCGACTTGTAGAAGGTGTTAAATCATGTAAATCAAGCGATCTGTTTTGATTTATTAAAAATTCTTTGTAACATTTCAAGTCATAAGCATAGCTACGTAGTGTATTATGCGAACAGTTTTTTTCAATTTCCAAATACATCAAAAAATCGTCAGCTGCCTGTGTAAAGTTCATACGGAACGACCTCCTTAAAATTTAGTTATGAGGACGCACCCGTAAGTTATGGACCGTACCTGATAGTTATCCGGACGTCCATAAAACTTATTAGGACAACACCAATAATTATCGTCAACTTGAGGGGAAGAAGTACACGATATAGAATCTTATCGGTACTTGAGGGATCAACTTATTGGTACGCTTTAGTTTCTATTCAGTTGACATAATATAAATTATAAGAAGTTACGAAAGAGTCTGTTTCGATAACAAGTAGTCTCATAATAGTGAGACAAAACAAAAAAACGCCCATCGACACGCCCACCTAAAATAAAATAAAAACGCGCAGCCTCTTGATTCTCATTCAAGAAGCTGCACGTTACCCACTGCGCGTCGGCAGCTGCAGGGACCGCATGATCTCATCCTTTCTCCTTTCGTTTAGGCAATATCCGTTTGACGATAGCGGACGCCTTTATACCGAACGCGAACTGGCACGCCTTTTTCTTGCTTATGTTTCACCAGAAGCCGTTGGGCTTTTGAAAAGGCTTCCATCATCCCAGATGCCGAAATGGCCTCTTCCCACACAATCGTTTTCCCTTGGACTGTGTAGAAGGAAAAGACATACTGTTTCACCGTCTTCACCTCCCTATTATTATTATAATCAAAGACTGTTTTTCCTAAACACAAAAACTGTTACAATTATGTTAACATTTTCTCTTCGGCGTTTCCGCAACAAATAAAGATGTCCCAATCCTTCCTAAAAGAGATCGGAACACCTTTTTCTTTTTGCGCATATGTGGCTGTTGGACCTTGCGGGTTGTGATGACCTTGCCGGTTAGCGCCGCAATCCGATTTAGCACAGTTCAGTTTCTTAGAAAAAGAAAACCGGCATCATGATTCAATGCCGGTTTGTTGCTTGTATTGTTTGACGGCCGCTTTATAGTCGGCTTGAATGGCATCTTTGTCTCGTCCGAGCCGAACGCTTAAAAAGTCGAGCACGGCTGCATCATGGGCAAGGCCAGCGGCAAACTGCCGCTTCAGCCAGCGTTCGCCGGCGATTTCCTCTGGGAACGTATGGGTCTCTCCCCCATCGGCATACACGTTCCAACCTTGAGCGGTTTTACGACTCAGCCACCATTGGCCATGGTGATTTGTCCAAAACACTCCTTCGGCCTCGTCTTTTTTGTTCAATTGGTTTTGTTCCGCATCACCGTATACCGGCAGAAGCGGGAACGTCTCGACGACAAACAGCGGAAATGTTGTATCATCGATCAAACAGCCGGACGCCTTGGGATGGCCGCCGCCACCGAATTGCAGGGCAAACTCAGCGACGTTGACGTCATCATGAATGGTGCGAAAGCCAATATGTTTCGTCCCCATGTTGACTAAAGCGATCAAGTCAAGATGAGGATAACGCTTGGATAACGCATTGCCCAATTCCGACAAATGGCGCTCGGCAAAGACGACGCCGATGCAATAGTCACCAAGCCAGCGCTGAACAAGCTGTTTTTGCTTTTGCCGAATGTAACGCTGAATTTTCTTCTCTTCCATATCGAGAAGCAGCTCTTCCGTCTCGGTCAAGGAGAACGGTTCTCTGGAGGCGAGCCGCTCGCTCATCGTCTCCCAAAAGCCGTCAAGCCCGAAAATCGTCAACAAATCATTCAGCCGCTTCGCTTGCAAATTCCCATTCTCTTCCCATTCCCACGTGTCGTATTGGCGGACGAGCTCGACGAACCCATCTAGCGTTTCATTAGGTGCGAGTTTTCCCTCGCGGACGAGATAGTCGTAAAAGAGCGAGGTGGCGCACGTCTTTTTGCCATCATCCCTCACCGGCACCACCTGTCCCCACGGGTAGTCATTGAAATGAAGCGCCGTCACGTGGTGGTCGATCACTTGCACATGGCCGCCGCGCGCCGCCCGTTCGGCGAGTTGCTGTTCCACTTCCTTGCCGACGGCCAAGTCGGTGATAAACAACATGGCGCCGTTGGCCTCGTCGCTTTGCAAGAATTGGATGACCCGTTCATCCAAATTGCGATAGGAACAAAACGAAATGTTCACCTCGGCAAACGCCAGCTTCGCGAGCAATCCGCAACCGATGCCGTCTAGATCGCTGTCAGTGAATAATTTGATCATGGGGTCCCACCTTTTTGTCACAAACTTTTTTGCAACCACGTTTTCAAGAGCGGCAACAGCCGATCCGGCAACTCGCTCACATGCGGAACAAAGACGCGGAAGCGACCATAGATGTTTTCAATCGTCCGCCGCGTTGACTCATCGTCGGCCCCGTGGCCTAAAAAGAGATTGACGACCTCAATGCCGCGGCGGCGCGCTTCGGCGACTGCTTCGTGCGTATCGATGATGCCGTTTTGTTCATATCCGTACGCGGCGGGTTCGCCGTCAGAGAAGACGAGCAGCACTTTTTGTGCTTCCGGGCGCTTGAGGAGCTGTTCGGTCATCCAGCGAATCGCCAATCCATCGCGATTATCTTCATGCGGCTCGAGCTGCAGGATCGCCGGGCCGCTCGACGGCTCAAGCGAGCGATGGAATGAGACCGCCATCTGCAAATAGTTCGGCTGACGCGAAGCGGCTGCTTCGTTCGCATCTTCCCAAAATCCGACAATTTGGTGCGGCACGCGCAACGTTTTCAGCACCTCATGGCAAAGAACGAGCCCGGTTTTCGTCTCTTCCATTTTGTCATGCATCGAAGCCGAGCAATCGACAAGCAGGCCGAAGACTGCATCAAACCGCCGCGTCGGCTCGCCTTTTTTGTAAAACAAGCGCGGCCGCTCATCAGTGAAAAACGACACCAATTGTTTGCGCAGCCGACCGACGGGCAAGTTCGTGCGCCAAGCGGAGCGCTTGTGTTCAAGCCATTGTTCCATGATGCGCACAAGCCGTTTTCGGTACGGCGCCACCGCCGCCTGTTTGGCGCGGTATTGCTCAAGATGCGCGAGGTTTGGCGACGAAGGAAGAAGCACAAGATCGGCTTGGCGGTTGGCCTCGCCATACGGCGCACTGTTTCCAGCCGGCGGCTGTTCGCTGAAGGATGCTTGCGCTTCCAGGCCATACTCGTTTCGCGCCGTCGGCCGAGACGTTCCTTTCACGACGGCCAGCGCCTGATCACCGTCTTCACCCGGCCTCGCCTTATCGCTGATGATCTCGGTGCGGCTGCCTCGTTCGAGCTCAAAGCGGAGAAAGCTTCCACCCGCCCGGCTCGTTTCCCGATGCCACGTTGGCAGCACTTGCCGCTTGGCCTCTCCATCGGCCTCTTGAAGGGCATCGCGGTTTTCCAATGGGTTGGTCCGTTTGAGATCTTGAAGCGTCATCGTTTTCTCGTCCGCATCATCCTCAACGATTGGCAGCGATGTATAGGCATTGACCATATCATGAGGCAGCACGTCCTTCATCAGTTCCACAACGGCGAACGCCCAGTCCGCCACCTCGGCTGTCGAGGAAGCATCAAAAAATTGCGGCCATAACGTTTCAAGGCGCGCCTGCACCGCTTCATCCGCCATCGGAGCCAGCGGCGCATCATCAAGCGGCGAATCGGCAAAAAGCCGCCGAAAA
>NZ_AYSF01000083.1:1466-14872 GCF_000498995.1 Geobacillus thermopakistaniensis | reverse complement strand
TTTCAGATCTAAAACATCGCCGAAAACGGCAATGTCATGGTCCACGATTTGGTTGTTTTGAATGCCAACGCAGCGGCCGCCTTTGCCTTCAAGGAGCAGCTCGACCGCATGGGCGCCGAGGCGGCTCGCTAACACGCGGTCAAACGCCGTCGGCGATCCGCCGCGCTGCACATGGCCAAGCACCGTCACGCGCGTCTCAAAGCCGGTCGCCTCTTGAATTTGCCGTCCGAAGTCGACGCCGCTGCCGACTCCCTCGGCGACGATGATGATGCTGTGTTTTTTGCCGCGTTCATGGCCGCGCTTCAAGCGAGCGATGATGTCGTCCATGTCGTAGTCCGCTTCCGGAATCAAAATCGTCTCCGCCCCTCCGGCAAGCCCCGACCATAGCGCAATATCGCCGGCATGGCGGCCCATCACTTCGACGACGTACGTCCGCTCATGCGACGTCGCCGTGTCGCGGATTTTGTCAATGGCGTCAATGACCGTATTGAGCGCGGTGTCAAAACCGATCGTGAAATCGGTGCCTGGAATGTCGTTGTCGATCGTCCCGGGCACGCCGACGCACGGGAAGCCGTGCTCCGTCAATTTTTTCGCCCCTTGATACGACCCGTCGCCGCCGATGACGACCAGCCCTTCAATGCCGTGCTTTTTCAGCTGCTCGATCCCCTTTTTCTGTCCTTCTTCCGTCTTAAACTCCGGGCAGCGCGCGGTATAAAGGATGGTGCCGCCGCGATGGATGATGTCCCCGACGTCCCCGACTTCCAGCTTTTTGATATTGCCGGCGATCAACCCGGCATACCCGTGGTAGATTCCGTACACTTCCACCCCATGGTAAATCGCTTTGCGGACGACAGCGCGAATGGCCGCATTCATGCCCGGCGAGTCGCCGCCGCTTGTCAACACACCAATCCGTTTCATCATTTCCACCTCGTTTGCATCGAATTGCACACGTCCGACCTCATGCGTCTTCTTGAACATCCCTAATGTACCATGAACAACAGCGGAACACAATATAGAAGCGATCGCTGAAACGGCTTACAAAAGTGGATTTTTTCACGATAGAACAAAGCTGTCCCGCGACGGAGACAGCTTTTTCCTTATCTTGCCCGAATCGTTTCCGGCAAAAACGACACTTGGCCCATTTGTTTAAATTTTTCATAGCGCTGCCGGACGAGCTCTTCGCCGTCAAGCGCCAACAGCTGTTTGAGCGAACGGCGCAGCACGCGGTCAATTTCTTTTGCCTGCTCGTCGGCGTTGCGATGAGCGCCGCCTTTGACTTCCGGAATGATTTCATCGATGACGCCGAGCGCCTTTAAGTCATGAGCGGTGATTTTCATCGTTTCCGCCGCCCGCTGCGCCAATGAGGCGTCTTTCCACAAAATCGCCGCCGCCCCTTCCGGCGAGATGACCGAGTACGTCGAGTTTTCAAGCATATGGATATGATTGCCGACGCCAAGGGCAAGCGCCCCGCCGCTTCCGCCCTCTCCGATGACGATGCAGACGACAGGCACCGTGAGCCCAGCCATTTCAAACAAGTTGCGGGCGATCGCCTCGCTTTGCCCGCGCTCTTCGGCCGCTTTGCCCGGGTAGGCGCCTTTCGTGTCGATAAAGCAGATGATCGGCCGCGAAAACTTTTCTGCCTGCTTCATGAGCCGCAGCGCCTTCCGGTATCCTTCCGGATGCGGCATGCCAAAGTTGCGGCGCAAGTTTTCTTTCGTATCTTTGCCGCGCTGGTGGCCGATGACCGTCACGGGGAGTCCGTCGTATTTGGCGATGCCGCCGACGATCGCCTCGTCATCGCCAAAGCAGCGGTCGCCGTGGCACTCAAGAAAGTTCGTAAACAACCGCTCGATGTAATCGAGCGTCGTCGGCCGCTGCGGGTGGCGGGCGATTTGCACGCGGTCCCACGGCGTCAAATTCGCATAAATCTCGTTTTCCAGCTTGGCGAGGCGCGCCTCAAGCTTTTCGATTTCCGCCGATAAATCGACATCCGCCGTTTTCATGAACTCTTTCAACTCTTGAATTTTGCGGCGCAGCTCGACAAGCGGCTTTTCGAATTCTAATTCCGCCACCATCCCTCTTCCCCTCCTTTTTGATGAAGATCCAAGACGACCGCAAGCGTTTCTTTCAGCTCGTGGCGGTGAATGACGGCATCAAGCTGCCCGTGCTTCAGCAAAAACTCCGCCGTCTGGAAATCGTTCGGCAGCTCTTCGCGCACCGTCTGCTCGATGACGCGGCGGCCGGCAAAACCAATGAGCGCCCCCGGCTCGGCAAAGTTATAATCCCCAAGCGAGGCGAAACTCGCCGATACACCGCCGGTCGTCGGGTGGGTCATGACGGAGATGAACAAGCCGCCGTCGTTGCTGAACCGTTTGAGCGCCGCGCTTGTTTTCGCCATTTGCATGAGGCTCAACACCCCTTCCTGCATGCGGGCGCCGCCGGAAGCGGTGAAAATGAGAAACGGCATCTGCTGTTTGCGCGCCCGTTCGACGGCGCGGGTGATTTTTTCGCCGACGACCGAGCCCATGCTGCCCATGCGAAACGATGAATCCATGACAGCAATGACGAGCGGATGGCCGTCAAGCGCCCCTTCGCCGGTGACGACCGCCTCGTTCAGCCCTGACTTGCGCCGGTCTTCTTCCAGTTTTTCGATGTAGCCCGGAAAGCCGAGCGGATTGACCGAGATCATATCGGCGTCATACTCGCGGAAGCTGCCGTCATCAAGAAGGCTTGCAATCCGTTCACGCGCCGGCATCGGATGATGGTAGCCGCAGCTTAGGCAAACGCGCAAGTTTTTGATCAACTCTTTTGTATACATAATTTTCTTGCATTGCGGACATTTCGTCATCACGCCTTCCGGCACTTCATGCCTCGCTTGTTCTGAAGGCAGCGGTGCATACTTTTTCTTTTTCACAAACAAGTCTTTCCACACGAGGGAGCCCCTCCTTTGCGTTTTCGCCTCTCTACTACTTTATCGAAAATGGACATCATTGTTTGTCAAACGATGTCCGGCCCGTTTCGACAACGGCGAAGGCCGTTGCGCCTCCCAGACGGCGACAGTCTCCGCCGGATCTTGCCTTTCCAAAGCGGCGAGCAGCTGTTCATAGCTGGCGTCGGCAAGGGGCGGCTCGGGCGCAAATGAAGCGGCAAACCCCGACAGCACCCGCCAAATGCGGGCGAGCAAAACATTGCCAGCCGCTTCCACCACCGTCTCGAAAAACCGCGCGAAATCAATCGGTTTTTGACGAACGATTTTTTTCAACTCGTCTACGTCCTCCGCGCTCCGGCGCCGACACGCAAGCGCAAGCAACAGGCGCTCGATGAGCCATTTTGTTTCCGCCAAATCGGCCTTCGCCCGTTCGTTTTCCAACAAAAACATCGCCAACAGGTCGATCAGCTGGTGGCTGCCGACCTCACGCCTATACCTCCCCTCGCCGCGCCGCGTTTCAATCAAGCCGAGAAATTCAAGCGCCCGCAACGCCTCGCGCACCGATGAACGCCCGACGCCGAGCCGTTCGGCCAGCTCGCGCTCCGACGGCAGCTTGTCGCCAGGGGCTAGGTTGTCTTCCGCCATCATGCGGTGGATATGTTTTAACGTCTCGGCATACACGTTCTCCTCTTTGATACAATGACCCCTCTCCTTCGCTTCATCCACTGGTCTGACCACCTAATGGTTATACGATATAACAAAATAATGAAATAGTAAAGAGCGATTTACTTGACGACCACGCGTCCGAAGCTGAACAAGGAAAGCAGTTCATCGACAAGCGGGGCGGTGAGATCGGCCGCATACCGCTCGGGAAGACGGAGAAGCTTTCGCTTCGCTTCATCGTACAAATACACCGGAGTGCGGCCTTGGTGTCGTTCCAACAGCGGCTTCAGCGCGGCAAGACGCGCCTTGTCTTGGCGGCTGGCGTCGATATACAACGCCGACGCCGTCAAGCGTTCGGCCCGGCGGATGATGAGCTGACGCCGTCCGCCGCGCACCTCAATCGTTCCGGCAAGCAATACAAACTGCCCTTCTTTCAATATGTCCGCCGCGCGGCGGTAAACGTTCGGAAACGCCACCGCCTCCAATTCCCCGCTCTCATCGCCGACGGTGAAAAACGCCATTTCTTCACCCTGCTTTGTTCTCGTTTTCCGTATGCGGACGACCGCTCCCCCGACTACAGTTGACGGACCTTGTACATCGGCAACACACACCGCCCCCGCCGCTTGCAGCAACGGGCGGCACACCGCCGCCGGATGCGGGGTGACGGCGAAGCCAAGAAACTCCGCTTCCCGCCGCCGCCGTTCGGACAAAGGCCACGAATGTGCGGCAGCATATTTCGGTTTTAACGACAGCCCTCCGGCTTGCAGCGCCTGAACCCATTGCGCATGTTCGATCGCAATGTCAATGCTGGCAAGAAGCGAAGCCCGATCTGCACCGAACTCGTCAAACGCCCCAACGGAAATGAGCGCCTCGAGCGCCGGGCGCCCGAGCCCTTTTGGCAGCAGGCGAGCAGCGAAATCAAAGAAGTCGGCAAACGGTCCGTTCGCTTTCCGCTCCTCGACAATCAGCTTCGCCGCCGAGCCGACTTGCTTCACCATCGCGAGCCCAAGGCGAATGGCGCTCCCCTCCACGGAAGAGCGAAAACCGCTTTTGTTGACCGACGGCAAAAGGACGTTGATCCCTTTTCGCGTCGCCTCCCAATAGTATACCGCCGCTTTTTCTCGGTCGCCGGAAGCATTGGTGAGCATGACCGCATAAAAACAAAGCGGGTAATGAGCTTTCATATACGCCATCGCATACGACAACATCGCATAGCTGACCGCGTGGCTTCGGTTGAAGCCGTAATCGGCAAAGCGGACGATGTGTCGGTACAGTTCCTCGGCGACTGCTTTCGGATAGCCGTTCGCCACGCAGCCGGCGACAAACGCCTGACGCTGCTCAGCAAGCAGCGCTTTCTCTTTTTTCGCCACCGCCCGGCGAAGCACGTCCGCTTGTCCGAGCGAAAATCCGGCAAGCCGGGCGGCGATTTGCATAATTTGCTCCTGGTAGATCAACACCCCGTATGTGGGCGCCAAAATCGTCTCAAGATCAGGATGGGCATAGGACACCGGCTCTTCCCCGCGCTTGCGCCGGATGTAAACGGGGATCATTTGCATCGGCCCTGGCCGATACAAGGCATTGACGGCGACGACATCTTCCAATTGCGACGGCCGCAGCTCGGCGAGCACGCGCTTCATCCCGCTTGATTCCAGCTGAAAAATGCCGTTTGTATCTCCAGCGCCAAGCAGCGCGTACGTTTTTTCATCATTGAGCGGCAGCGTGCGGATGTCAAACGGCTTTCCTGTCTGCCGCTCGATCAAACGCACGATCTGCTCGATCAACGTGAGCGTGCGCAAACCGAGAAAATCAATTTTCAGCAATCCAAGCGCTTCAAGTGCCCCCATCGCGTATTGCGTCAGCGGCCATTCGCCATGGCTTGGCTGCAGCGGCACGAAGCGAACGAGCGGCTCCGGGCTGATGATGACACCAGCAGCGTGGATCGACGTATGGCGCGGCAGCCCTTCCAGTTTTTGCGCAACAGCCAGCCACTCTCTCCCTTGCGGAACCGCTGCCACCGCGCGCCGAAAAGCGGCGGACTCGGCATGCCATTGGCGGAGCGTCACACTTTGTTTGCTCGGCAGCAGCGCCGCGACCTGTTCCGCCTCCCGCCCAGGGACGCCAAGCGCTTTGGCCGTCTCGCGCAGCGCCGCTTTGGCGCCGAACGTACCGAACGTAATGATTTGCGCAACGCGGTCGCGCCCGTATTTATCCGCCACATAGCGAATCACTTCTTCGCGCCGGCCATCAGGAAAATCCAAGTCAATATCCGGCACCGACGCCCGCTCCGGATTTAAAAACCGTTCAAACAAAAGCCCATACTTGATCGGATCGACATCGGTGATCGACAATGCGTAGGCGACAAGCGACCCGGCCGCCGAACCGCGGCCCGGGCCGGTTAAGATGCCGCGCCGGCGGGCGTAGGCGAGCACATCGGCGACGATCAAAAAATAGTCGCTGAAATGAAGCGACTGAATCACATCCAGCTCATGCGAAAGCCGACGCCAGTAGCGCTCATCGGCCGACGGCACGCGTCGGGCGAGCCCTTGTTCCGATAAGAGGCGCAAATAACTGTCGGCCGTCTCTCCGTCCGGAACGGGATACGCCGGCAGCCGCCAACCGCCAAACTCGATCTGCAGCTCGCATTGATCGGCGATCGCCAGGCTGTTCTCGAGCGCCTCCGGCAAGTCCGCAAACCGGCGCGCCATCTCCTCTGGCCCCGCCAAATAGCGGCCGTTATCGTCCTCAATGTCAGCGAGCAACGCGCCGCGGCCGATGGCCTGCAAGCAACGCCACGCCACGGCATCGCTGCGCTCCACGTAACGGACGTCGTTCGTCGCCACGATCGGGACGCCGGTTTCCTCCGCCAGCTGCAACAACCCGGCTTCATATGGGGCTCGCGTTTGCTCGCCGCGCTGAACGGCGACATACAGCCGTCCTGGAAACAGCTGATGATAGCGGCCAAGCGCCTCTTTCGCCCGCTCCCATTCGCCGGCGGCCACAAGCGACTCGACGCGTCCCTCGCTTCCGGGAGTGATGGCGATGATGCCGCCGCTTAAGCGTACAAGAGCGGCTTCCTCCATATGCTTTGTTTCCCCCATTTGTATCATGGTGCTGATTTCAAGCAAATGGCGATACCCCTCTTCATTGGCGGCCAACAGCACGAGCGGGAACGCTTCCTCCCCAGAAAGAGCGACATCAGCCGTCACGCCGATAATCGGGCGAATGCCGTTCTGCTTGCATTCCCGGTAAAACGGAATAGCGCCATACAACACATTCCGGTCCGTGAGCGCGAGCGCTTGATAGCCGAGCTGTTTCGCCCTCGCTGCAAGCGCCTCCACCGCCGCTGCACTTTGAAACAAACTGTATCCGCTCAACACATGCAAGTGGACGAACATCATGACCATCCCTCCCTCATCCGTGCGCTTGACGGGCGAAAACTTTTCTTTCGGCTACATACTCCGTCCACCCTATTGATATACATAGATAAGAGAGAAAGAAAGGGCGGGGAAACGCATGAACGAAAAAGCGGCCTTCTTGCCGGCGTTTATTCAAAGCTATTTTATCGCCGTCGGCGTGCTGCTTGGCGGCGCCATCATCGGCGCGCTCGGCGCGTTTTTGAGCGGCGGCCAGCCGCTGACGGCCATGTACCGATTTGCCGGCGATTTGCGCATTTGGGCGGTCGTCGCCGCCATCGGCGGGACGTTTGACACGTTTTACGTCGTTGAGCGAGGGCTGTTTTTAGGGGAAACGAAAGACATCGTGCGGCAATTTTTGCTCATTTTGTCCGCCATGGGCGGAGCACAGACCGGAGTGGCGATCATCACGTGGCTGACGCAGGAGCACATTTCGCCATGAGAATTCCTCCGTATTACCAATACCCGTCATGGCAGCGCTTTTTCGCCGGCGCGGCGATCGGAGCGCTCATCAGTTGGTTTGGCTTTTTGTATATTTTCGGCGTCTTGCAGGAAAAACAAGTGCAACACGTCAATGAGCTCAACGAACAGATCGCCGATTTGCAAAACGAAATTCGCATTTGGCAGGAAGACTATATTCATTACAATAAGGAAATGAAAAAAAAGCTGACCGTGCAGGACGTTTCCGTCCATCTCGCCAACGCCGAGCAATATAAACTTGATTCATATACGACGTTTCGCATTGAAGACAGCGTCAAAGAAGATTTGTCCCATTTGATTACGAAAGACATCGAAACGGTGTACAACAGCCGCGAACTGATTGAGCGGGCAATTGAAAACAAAACGTATACGATCCACGAGAAGACATACCGGCTTGAACTTCACACACTCACGATCTTTACCTTGTTGGCCGTCGAAGTGAAACTGACGCCGCTTCCGTAGAGCGCGCCTTGCCGCCCCATTCCGCCGCGGTGGAGTGCCAAACAAGCGCGTCTTGCGGGAAAAGAGGGTGTCCCGAAAGCCTTCGGGACGCCTTCTCCTATCAACATGACGCTTCATTTGAAACAACAACTTTGTGACATACTCCCACCACCTACGCTTCGCTTAGAGGTGGGGGCTTCTCGGGTAATCCCATCTCATGATGGGAAGTTGACCGAGCGATCNCCTACGCTTCGCTTAGAGGTGGGGGCTTCTCGGGTAATCCCATCTCATGATGGGAAGTTGACCGAGCGATCCCCGTGTGCCCCACGGTTTTACTGAAATTCACCTCCCACTTTCACTTCGTTTAGAAGTGGGAGACTTCTTTCGGAAAGATGTTAAAACCACCCGTTTCCGTCACCGCTCAGCCCGACAGACCGCTTTTACGTCTTCAATCACGCGATCCGCTTCCTCCCAAGAAGCAATGGACGCACCGGCTGCGAGCGGATGGCCGCCGCCGCCGTAGCGTTTGGCGACCACATTGATGACCGGCCCTTTGGAACGGAAGCGAACGCGGATTTCCCGTTCTTCCTCAATGAAAAACACCCAGGCGACAATGCCGTCAATATTGCCGAGCAAACTGACGAGCTGCGACGCCTCAAGCGGGGTGACGCCGTATTCCTCAAGCAGCGCCCGCGGCATTTTCACAGCCGCCACCCCTTCCTCGATCATAAAGTTCGACAACACATAACCGCTTAAGCGGGCGAGCGGCAAGCTCGTCCGATACAATCCGTCGTACAATTCCGTCAGCGAAAAGCCGTACGAAATGAGCTCCCCAGCGTAGCGGAACGTTTTTTCACTTGTGCGCGGAAACAAAAAGCGGCCCGTATCGCCGACAATGCCGGCGTAAATGAGACGCGCCGCCTCAACGGTCATCGTCAACCCTTCCTCTTTCCCCGCCAAATAAAACTCATAAATCATCTCGCTTGTCGAACTGGCGGCGGTATCGACCCACATAATGTCGCCATACGGCGTGTCGTTCGGGTGATGGTCAATTTTAATGAGCTTTCGCCCGAGCCGATAGCGGCTGTCGCAAATCCGCTCCTCATTAGCTGTATCGCAGACGATCACGAGCGCCTGCGCGTACACAGAATCATCAATGACATCCATGTTCCGCAAAAACGACAGCGACGGATCGTCCGTTCCGACCGCGTACACCCTTTTTTTCGGAAACGACGCCCGAAGCAACGCCGCCAACCCGCCTTGCGACCCGTACGCGTCCGGGTCCGGGCGAACGTGGCGGTGGATGATGATCGTGTCAAATTCACGAATCGCATCAAGAATTTGTTGATGAACCGGTTTCATTCGTTCTTCCCCTTTAGTCACCTGTCATATTCAACCGCTGGCATTTTTCCCTGCTTCTATGTACAATGAAAAAAAAAGAAATGAACAACGGAGGGACCCAACCATGCCAGCCTTGGTTATTTTCATTATATTTTCCTTTTCGTTTTACGTCTATTATAAAATCCGCTACGTCCGCTCCCATCGTCCGATGGAACGCCGCTTTCTCTCAGCGAAATCGAGCATGGCGCTTGGACTGTTCGTTGCCTTGTTCGGGATCAACCAATTGTTTTTGTATCAGACAACCGTGACCTATATCATCTGCGCCATTTTTATCGCCTTAGGCTTCGGGAGCGTTTGGGCCGGCTACCGCGCCTACCGCTGCTATCTGCCGCAGGCGGTCGAAGAGGCAAAGGAAGCGGCAAAACAAGGGTAATACCGTTTGGCGTATGCGCCGGCCAACGATAAAGGAAAAGGATGTTCCCATAAGGAAGTGGACATCCTTTTTTTCCTTTACCGTTTATCGGTCGATCAGCTGGCACATCATCATGGCTTTGCCGACAAGATCGCCTTCGTTATACACTTCGACATCCACTTTGCCGAACTTGCGCCCGAGCTCTAAAAGCTTTGCCCGCACGTCGACCGTGCTGTCGATTTGCACCGGCTTGATGAAGTAAATCGTGATATTTTCCATCACCAAATCGCCGCGTTTGTACGCGCGAAGCATGCGCGCCGCCGCTTCGGTGACGATCGTCGTAAACACGCCGTACGAGAGCGTCCCTAAATAGTTCGTCATCTGCGGCGTGATCGTGCAGCGAAACAGCGTTTCTTTGTCGCCTGACTCACGAAACTGGGCGGTGATGAGATCATCGATCGTCTCCCCGACTTGCGGCTGGCGCTGCGCCATTTGCAGCGCTTTTAACACGTCTTGGCGGCTGATGATCCCTTGCAGCCGGTTATAGTCATCCACCACCGGGAGAAGCTCAATTCCTTCCCATACCATAATATGAGAAGCAAACGCCACTGACGTTTTTCCGTTCACCGTAATCGGCTGCTTCGTCATCACCTTTTCGATCGGCAGCTGCCGGTCGACATCCAGCACGTCTTTTGCCGTCACAACCCCTTGCACTTTCAGCTCATCATCGACGACCGGGAACCGGCTATGGCGCGTCTCTTTGTTCAACGCATACCACCGCTCAATCGGATCATGGACGCGCAAGTACGCTGTTTTGTCAAGCGGAATGAGAATATCCTCGACCAACACAATTTCTTTTTTGATGAGCTGGTCGTAAATCGCCCGGTTGATCATCGTCGCGACCGTAAACGTGTCATAGCTCGTCGAAATGATCGGCAGCTGCCGCTCATCGGCGAGCTTTTTCACGTGGTCGGCCGTGTCAAACCCGCCGGTGATGAGCACGGCCGCCCCCGCCTGAAGCGCCAGCTCGTGCGCCTTCGTCCGGTTGCCGACGATAAGCAAATCCCCTGCGCCCGTATAGCGCATCATCGCCTCCAGCTGCATTGCGCCGATGACAAAACGGTTGAGCGTCTTATGCAGCCCTTCACGTCCGCCAAGCACTTGGCCGTCCACAATGTTGACAACCTCGGCGTACGTAAGCTTCTCAATGTTTTCCTTCCGTTTCTTCTCAATCCGGATCGTGCCGACGCGTTCAATCGTGCTCACATACCCTTTGTTCTCAGCGTCCTTGATCGCCCGGTACGCCGTCCCTTCGCTTACGCCCATTTCCTTGGCGATCTGCCGGACAGAAATTTTCTCGCCGATCGGCAGCCGGTGGATGTATTCCAAAATTTGCTCGTGTTTTGTCGCCAACGGTTCTTCACCCTTTACGCGTTTGTTACTTTCATTATAACGGGCCTGGCGGCGGGGATTCAACGGTCGCGCCGGCCATCATAAAGCGCCCTTCCCAAAGCGGGAAGAGCGCCTCTGTTACAGCTCGATGCTTTCCCCCGGTTTCAACGCGCGGCCGACGCCCGGCGGAAGGAGCGAGACGAACCGCTCTTTTCGGCTCGCTTTTCTTCCACCTCGGACCTATCGACCTCGTCATCTTCGAGGGATCTTACCCGCTTTGCGCGGTGGGAAATCTCATCTTGAGGGGGGCTTCACGCTTAGATGCTTTCAGCGCTTATCCCGTCCGCACATAGCTACCCAGCGGTGCCCCTGGCGGGACAACTGGTACACCAGCGGTGCGTCCATCCCGGTCCTCTCGTACTAAGGACAGCTCCTCTCAAATTTCCTCCGCCCGCGACGGATAGGGACCGAACTGTCTCACGACGTTCTGAACCCAGCTCGCGTACCGCTTTAATGGGCGAACAGCCCANCGCGGTGGGAAATCTCATCTTGAGGGGGGCTTCACGCTTAGATGCTTTCAGCGCTTATCCCGTCCGCACATAGCTACCCAGCGGTGCCCCTGGCGGGACAACTGGTACACCAGCGGTGCGTCCATCCCGGTCCTCTCGTACTAAGGACAGCTCCTCTCAAATTTCCTCCGCCCGCGACGGATAGGGACCGAACTGTCTCACGACGTTCTGAACCCAGCTCGCGTACCGCTTTAATGGGCGAACAGCCCAACCCTTGGGACCGACTACAGCCCCAGGATGCGATGAGCCGACATCGAGGTGCCAAACCTCCCCGTCGATGTGGACTCTTGGGGGAGATCAGCCTGTTATCCCCGGGGTAGCTTTTATCCGTTGAGCGATGGCCCTTCCATGCGGAACCACCGGATCACTAAGCCCGACTTTCGTCCCTGCTCGACCTGTCCGTCTCGCAGTCAAGCTCCCTTGTGCCTTTGCACTCTCCGAATGATTTCCAACCATTCTGAGGGAACCTTTGGGCGCCTCCGTTACCTTTTGGGAGGCGACCGCCCCAGTCAAACTGCCCACCTGACACTGTCTCCCACCCCGCTAAGGGGTGCGGGTTAGAATTTCAATACCGCCAGGGTGGTATCCCACCGCCGCCTCCACCGAAGCTGGCGCTCCGGCTTCCCAGGCTCCCACCTATCCTGTACAAGCGATACCAAAATTCCATATCAGGCTGCAGTAAAGCTCCACGGGGTCTTTCCGTCCTGTCGCGGGTAACCTGCATCTTCACAGGTAGTATAATTTCACCGGGTCTCTCGTTGAGACAGCGCCCAAGTCGTTACACCTTTCGTGCGGGTCGGAACTTACCCGACAAGGAATTTCGCTACCTTAGGACCGTTATAGTTACGGCCGCCGTTTACTGGGGCTTCGGTTCGCACCTTCGCTTCCGCTAAGCGCTCCCCTTAACCTTCCAGCACCGGGCAGGTGTCAGCCCCTATACGTCGCCTTTCGGCTTCGCAGAGACCTGTGTTTTTGATAAACAGTCGCTTGGGCCTTTTCACTGCGGCTCTTCAGGGCTCTTCACCCCAAAGAGCACCCCTTCTCCCGAAGTTACGGGGTCATTTTGCCGAGTTCCTTAACGAGAGTTCTCCCGCGCGCCTTAGGATTCTCTCCTCGCCTACCTGTGTCGGTTTGCGGTACGGGCACCTCTTCCCTCGCTAGAGGCTTTTCTTGGCAGTGTGAAATCGGGGACTTCCGGATNGCCTTATGATCCGCGGATTTGCCTGCGGATCAGCCTCACGGCTTGGACAGGCTCTTCCAGCCGCCTGCTCGCCCTATCCTCCTGCGTCCCCCCATCGCTCAAACGGGAAGAAGGTGGTACAGGAATCTCAACCTGTTGTCCATCACCTACGCCTTTCGGCCTCGGCTTAGGTCCCGACTAACCCTGAGTGGACGAACCTTCCTCAGGAACCCTTAGGCTTTCGGCGCAGAGGATTCTCACCTCTGTTTTCGCTACTCATACCGGCATTCTCACTTCTAAGCGCTCCACCAGTCCTTCCGGTCTGGCTTCTCTGCCCTTAGAACGCTCCCCTACCGATGACCAACGGTCATCCCGCAGCTTCGGCGGCACGTTTAGCCCCGGTACATTTTCGGCGCAGAGTCACTCGACCAGTGAGCTATTACGCACTCTTTAAATGGTGGCTGCTTCTAAGCCAACATCCTGGTTGTCTCGGCAACTCCACATCCTTTTCCACTGAACGTGCACTTCGGGGCCTTAGCTGGCGGTCTGGGCTGTTCCCCTCTCGACCACGGATCTTATCACTCGC
>NZ_AYSF01000083.1:0-1432 GCF_000498995.1 Geobacillus thermopakistaniensis | reverse complement strand
AAACCCGAGGCTAGCCCTAAAGCTATTTCGGGGAGAACCAGCTATCTCCAAGTTCGATTGGCATTTCACCCCTACCCACACCTCATCCCCGCACTTTTCAACGTGCGTGGGTTCGGGCCTCCAGCCGGTGTTACCCGGCCTTCACCCTGGACATGGGTAGATCACCTGGTTTCGGGTCGACGACGACGTACTCACACGCCCTGTTCAGACTCGCTTTCGCTGCGGCTCCGCCTCTTCGGCTTAACCTCGCACGCCATCGTCACTCGCCGGTTCATTCTACAAAAGGCACGCCATCACCCATCAACGGGCTCTGACTACTTGTAGGCACACGGTTTCAGGTTCTCTTTCACTCCCCTCCCGGGGTGCTTTTCACCTTTCCCTCACGGTACTGGTGCACTATCGGTCACTAGGGAGTATTTAGCCTTGGGAGATGGTCCTCCCTGCTTCCGACGGGATTCCTCGTGTCCCGCCGTACTCAGGATCCGCTCGGGAGGGAACGAAGTTTCGACTACAGGGCTCTCACCTTCTCTGGCCGGCCGTTCCAGACCGGTTCGTCTACCCCGTCCCTTTCTCACTCCCATCGTGAGCGGTCCTACAACCCCAAGAGGACNGGGAATCGCGGTTGCTTTCTTCTCCTCCGGGTACTAAGATGTTTCAGTTCCCCGGGTGTGCCCTCCATGCCCTATGGATTCAGGCATGGATACTGCCCCATTACGGACAGTGGGTTCCCCCATTCGGACATCTCCGGATCAACGCTTGCTTACAGCTCCCCGAAGCGTTTCGGCGTTTGCCCCGTCCTTCATCGGCTCCTAGTGCCAAGGCATCCACCGTGCGCCCTTTCCAGCTTAACCTATTGCGCTCTCGGCTTCTTCCTTACTGTCTAGCTTCGGCTCGCCGCCGCTCGGGGTCAAATCACCTTCGCCTTCGGGATGTGAACATCCCTCCAGGCGAAGAACATTTGCCCATCGCGATCGCCACGATGGCGATATTTCGCCGTTGCCCGCAGGACGCGGGCTGCCTTTAGGCGAAATTACGAGCCTCCGCTTTTCCGGTTATCTAGTTTTCAAGGAACGAGACTGCTTCTTGAATTTGCTTCTCTGCAGTCTTGCATCGAGGAATCCTGCTTCCTCGAATCTGCTAGAAGACGCAGATGCAAAGTAGCTCCTTTGAATTCGCTTCTTCGCTGGTTTGCGTCGAGGAATCCAGCTTCTCTGAATTCACTTGTAGACGCAGACGCAAAGCAACTGAAGGAATTTCTCATTCCTTCAAAACTGAACGAAACAGAAGCGCGTTTTGCTTTGAATAACGACTGATGTCTAGCTCCAGCGCCTGGCTCTCTTCTGCCAAATAACCTTCCCCCTCGGGGTGCAAGCACCCCTGCGGGTGAAGAACATTTGGCTTCGAGAGCCAAACGCGGCGCTTCCGCTTTTCT
>NZ_AYSF01000082.1:0-16112 GCF_000498995.1 Geobacillus thermopakistaniensis | reverse complement strand
TGCTCATTTTGCAAAAATGCGCCGAAAAGAGACGCTTTCCACCGGCGGCGACCGCGGTTGGCTGCTTGTGGCCGTGGATGGATTTCCGTTCGCCTGGGGGAAAGAAGTGAAAGGAACGGTGAAAAACTTTTATCCAAAAGGGCTCCGTCTCATCTGAAGCATCGGAAAAGCGGGTGACAAAGAAGCTCCTAACCGCAAAAAAGACTGTCCTGCACACGCGGACAGTCTTTTTTACTGGTGCTGCTTCGTCGGAATTGTTAAGGTAAACACGATCTCATCGGCGGCCAAATCGATTTTTTTTGCCGCCACCTGATAACCGTTGCCAAAGCGAATGTCCGTGAGCGCGACGTAGACGCGGGTGTGCTCCGGGTCAATCGCCACTTCATCCGGCAGCGGGGCGTGCTTTTGTAAGTAGCGAAGCACATACGTCACTGGCAGCTTCCAGTCGCCGAGCGAAATCGTCGGCTCCGTGAGCTCGACATTCCCTCCTTTGATTACTTTGGGCACAAACGAGACGACAAGTTCGACCGAGCGGCCTAAAATGGGGATTTCGCTTGAAACATAGACGCGATCGGCGAGCCAAACGCGGTATTGCAGCGGATGGCCTTTCGTTTTTTCTGCCAAATAGTCGNAGATGAACATTTAAAACAAGGCCGAAAAATTACTTTGGGCACAAACGAGACGACAAGTTCGACCGAGCGGCCTAAAATGGGGATTTCGCTTGAAACATAGACGCGATCGGCGAGCCAAACGCGGTATTGCAGCGGATGGCCTTTCGTTTTTTCTGCCAAATAGTCGTTCATGATGGCGTTCAAATGCGCTTTCTTCGAGTAAACAGTAAATGAGGCTCCTTCGACATCCGGGTGCGCCGGCCGTTTCACCGGCGGAGACGGCTTAAGCAGCCAGGCGGCGGCTAAAACAATGACCGCCGCGTTGACAGTCGCCAACATCCAAAACGCTCGTTTCCAATTCATTGCAGCAATCTCCCTATCCACCATTCTTTTCGTTCCTTTAACGCTTCATACACCCGTATGGCCATCTGTTCGTATCCTGCGGCATTCGGATGAAACTCATCGCGGTAGAGCAAATCATCGCGGTCAGCAAAAATGTCTTGGATATCGACAAAAATCGTTCGCTCATACCGTGAAAGCACTGCCAGGCTGGCGCTGTTCCACTCAGCGATGACATCATCGATTTCCGGAATGTTCGGCAACGTGCTCGAAAACGGGTTGTATAAGCCGACGAGCACAACGACGGCATCGGGGTTCACCGTGCGCAATGATAGAATGAGATGGTCCAATCGAGAGGCAAATGCCTTTGCCTCTTTCACAAACCGTTCGTGCGACAAATCAAAAAAATGTGAACGGACGACATTCATCACATCATTGCCGCCGATCGTGACAAGGACGAGATCCGCTTGGCTGATTTCCCTTTCATGCGCCTTGATGACTGGCTTGAGCTCCACAATGCGCCGGCCGCGTTTTCCTAAATTCGTCACGGTGACCGTCCGCACTCCGTCTTCTGCCGAAAGGAGCGGGACAAGGCGGCCAACATAGCCCCCTTTCCCTTCGCCATCCCCGACTCCTTCCGTCAACGAATCGCCCAAAGCGACCAAATGTATATCTTTCGGAAGCGGCTTTGCTTCCGTCTGCTTGACGGCGGCTTCATGCGGGCGCTCCGGCTTTCCGCCCGCCGAAAGCGACACACATCCGGCGAGCAGCCAGCAGCACAACAACCATCCCCACCGTCTCATTGTTTGACACCTGCCTTTTGCCGCAACAAGGGGAAAGACGAAAAGAAGGCAAAAAGGCGGTAGCCGTTTTTGCCTCATTGCGACGACTGCACGATTTTGATATGCTCTAAAATCGTTTCGTACGGCACATCTTGCACGCCGCTGTACGTCTGAACCACTTTTCCGTCCGGCCCGACCAAATAAAAGCTGGTGCCATGCACGACTTGATCGTCATTGGCCGGCTTTTGCACGATCGTTTTAAAGCTTTTTTGCGCCAGCTCGCTAATTTCAGACGGGCTGTATCCGGTAAGCAAATGCCAGTTTGATAGGTCGTCTGTAAATTGTTTCGCATACGCCGCCAGTTTTTCGGGCGTATCGACTTCCGGATCAACGCTGAAGGAGACAAACTCGACATCCAGTCCTTCTTTCTTTGCCATTTGTTTTAATTTCGCCATATGGGCCGTCATCGGCGGACAAACGGTCTCGCAGTTTGTAAAAATAAAATCGGCGACCCACACTTTTCCTTTTAAGTCGCGAAGCCCAAACGGCTTGCCCGTCTGATCGACAAACGTAAAGTCCTCAACCGGCCAGTTTTTGGCGTCCGGAATCGTTTTTCCGCACGCCGCCAGCAAAAGAACAACGAGAAAAAGCGCGATTCGTTTCCACATCGATGGATCCTTCCTTTTCGACAAAAATATGTTGATGCCGCACAACAACGGCGTTTATTCATCAAGCGCCGCTTCCTCCGTGTAGTACATGAGCGCCAACGCCCCAGGATCGGTGTGAATGGAAATGACCGTCGTTGTTTCAACGATGTCAATCGGTGAATAGCCGATGATGTCTGTCACCGCTTCCTTGAGCCGCTCCGCCCACCGAGGAGCATCGGCATGGTCGATGGCGATTTTCTCTACCCGTTTGGCCCCTTGTTCCTCGACAAGACGGCCCGCCAAATGGGACACCGCTTGCGAAAAGCTGCGAACCTGGGCAACCGGCGTATACAGCCCGTCAACCAGAGCGGCGATCGGCTTATGTCAAATGAAGCGGAACGACTTCAACGCCGTGCTCGGCAAGCACCGAAAACGGCACATCGACCGTTGAGTCGGTTACAATTTTGATTGGTTTCATTCGCTCACTCCTAATACTGATGATCTCGTTTCCATTATATAATGAAACCGGCAAAAATCCTACCTAAAAACGTCCATGAGCAAGCTTGGCTCATCCCCAAGCAGGAACATCGCCCATTATGAACGATACCGGCAGAAAAAAAGTTGTTTTGCCGCCAAGGGCAAAACAACAACAGTCATGCATTATGCTTTAACGCCGTTTCTTTAAAGATCTGTTCATATACCGGCCATTTCAGCACTTTCTTCAAATGTTCGCGGAACGAGTAAACGGAACGGTTTGTTCTCGACCGATACACTTTTGCAATAAACGCCTCCAAGCGCAGTTGGACCATGAATCGGTACGTATTCTCTTCCTCCAATACTGGAATTTCGATAATCTTGACCTTCTGCCCATACGCGTTTTGAAACTCGAGGCTTTTGAATAGCAAAATATCAATCCTCTTTTTCACCGATTTACTTTTATTATACACCAATCCGGTGAAAAAGTATGTCGGAATGCGGCGAATTTGTTCCGACTTTTTTCGTCTTTTTTCGTTAGATCAATAAATGGAACAAGTTCGGGTCTTTGTTCACTTCTTGGAACGGGAAGCCTTTTTTCTTCATCCGCTCGATGAGCGGCGCGTAGTCTTCGCGCCGTTTCAGTTCGATGCCCACAAGCGCCGGTCCGCTTTCTTTGTTGTTTTTCTTCGTGTATTCAAACCGGGTGATGTCATCGGTCGGCCCAAGCACTTCATCCAAAAACTCACGCAACGCCCCAGCCCGCTGCGGGAAGTTGACGATGAAATAGTGCTGCAGTCCTTCGTAAATCATCGAACGCTCTTTGATTTCCTGCATCCGGTCGATGTCGTTGTTGCCGCCGCTTATGACGCAGACGACTGTTTTGCCTCGGATTTGTTCCTTGTAAAAATCAAGCGCGGCGATCGGCAGCGCCCCTGCCGGTTCAGCGACAATGGCGTTTTCGTTGTACAGCTCCAAAATCGTCGTGCATACTTTTCCTTCCGGAACGACGACGATGTCATCAAGCACCCCGCGGCATAAGGCGAATGTCTTTTCCCCGACCGTCTTGACGGCAGCGCCGTCAACGAACTTGTCGATTTCATCGAGCGTCACCACATGTCCGCGCTCGAGCGCCGCTTTCATCGATGGGGCGCCAGCCGGCTCGACCCCGATGACTTTGGTGGACGGAGAAATGCTTTTCACATACGTCCCTAGTCCGGCCATCAATCCCCCGCCGCCGATGCTGGCGAACAAAAAGTCGATCGGTTCATCACAGTCGTTTAACACCTCGACGCCAATCGTCCCCTGTCCGGCAATGACGTATTCATCATCAAACGGATGGATGAACGTCCGCCCTTCCGCCTCGGCGCACTTCACCGCTTCGTTGTATGAATCGTCAAACGTGTCGCCGACAAGCACGATCTCGACCATGTCTTTGCCAAACAGCTGCACTTGCGACACTTTTTGCCGAGGCGTCGTCGCCGGCATATAAATTTTCCCGTGCACGCCAAGCGCCCGGCATGAATAGGCCACCCCTTGGGCATGGTTGCCGGCGCTGGCGCATACCACCCCGTTTCTCCGCTCCTCATCGGTTAAATGCTTCATCCGGTTGTACGCCCCGCGCAACTTAAACGAACGCACGACTTGCAAATCCTCGCGCTTTAAGTAGACATTGCACTCGTAGCGCTCGGATAACAGCGGATTTTTTTGCAGCGGCGTATGGAAAACAACATCCTTCAGCGTATGATACGCGATCAAAATGTCCTCGACGTATACCGCCCCTTGCTTCCGTTTCAGCTGTTGTTCCATGCTCTCGTTCCCTTTCTTTTCTAAGTTGTCTTTGATTTGTAGATTATATCACAAATCCGCAAAAAGAAAAGGGAATTTTCGAAAAGTTTTTGAGTGAAGATGGGCTGGCTCGCGATCATCGCGATTATCCCGCTTTACCGGACGCTTCCGCCGACCGGATTCACGCTTTTGGACTGACGCCATCCGATGAGCGCCGTCCTTCCTGCTCGAAACCTCTCTCTAGCCGTCCTGCCAGACGGCAACGCGGCGAATTGTGCAGCATATGTACAGCGAACTACTTCTTCATGCGCAAGCGGACAGAAAAAACGACCGGCGCTATGCCCGGTCGTCCTCTTTTTTGAACTCTTCTTCCTCGGCAAATTCCGTCGCCCATCTTCCTTCATCATACCAGCGGTGCGCTTCTTCCCGTCTTGCTTCTTCGTGCACATGGTTTTCCATATACAAATGGAAAAACGCTTCAACCGCCCCGATCGCCAAGGCGCTGAAAAACGCGCCGTATGCCATGTTGACGGACGGGGCAATGAGGGCAAAGCTGACCGGCCAAATAAGCAAAAAGGAAAGCGGCACGTCAAGGGCGGCAGCGACAAAATGGCCGACGCGCGGCAACACGAACAGATCGCCGATCATATAAGAAACAAGCGCCGTCACGATCGTCATGAGTGAAATCAAGGAAAGCGGGGCATCGAAGATCGTAAACATCGAAAACAAGACGACGCTCCAAGCAGCGAGCTTGACGACAAACGGAACGATATGTTTCATCGTCTTCCTCCATTTCCATTGTGGTTCTATTGATTATCGTTCCTTTTTCGCCCCGCTTCTATGCAGAAACACGTTTTCAAAATGTTCCGATCTCAAACAAAAAGACGCCCCGTTTTTGGGGGCGTCTCGCAAACGTTTCGTACGCCAACGACAAACGCATATCCATGCCCGTGTCCCATCTATTTCGCCTTTTTCCGCTCATAAATGATAAAGGCGTGTTCATACGGATTCTTTTCATCTTTCCCTCCTGGCGTATAGGAAACGATTTCCCATTCATCGTCAGAAATGGGCGGATAAAACGTATCGCCGGGGAAGGAAGCAAAAATTTTTGTCACATACAGCCGGTCGACAATCGGCATCGTCGCCCGAAACAGTTCGGCCCCGCCGATGATAAACACTTCATCAGCGCGCGATGCGATCCATTGCTTGACTTCCTCGAGCGAATGAAGCACAAGGCAGCCTTCCGGACGAAACGAGCGGTTGCGCGTGACAACGACGTTATCGCGGCCGGGAAGCGGCCGGCCGATCGCTTCAAACGTCTTGCGCCCCATCACGATGGCATGGCCCATTGTCACCCGTTTAAAATACGCCAAATCGGCCGGCAAATGCCAAGGCAAGCGGTTGTCTTTGCCGATCACCCGGTTTTCATCCATTGCCACAATGTGCGAAATCATCGCGTCCTCTCCTTTACACAGCCACCGGTGCTTTAATCGTCGGATGCGGGTTGTAGCCGACAATTTCAAAATCGTCGTATTCGTAATCGAAAATGGACGGCGGCTTCCGTTTGATCACGAGCTTCGGCAGCGGGCGCGGCTCGCGCGTCAGCTGCAGTTTCGCCTGTTCGAGATGATTTTTGTACAAATGGACATCACCGCCGGTGAAAATGAGTTCGCCGACATCGAGATCGCATTGCTGGGCGATCATATGCGTCAACAGCGCGTAGCTGGCAATGTTAAACGGCAGCCCTAAAAACGTATCAACGGAGCGCTGCTGCCACATGCACGACAACCGACCGTTCGCGACATAAAACTGAAAGGCATAATGGCACGGCGGCAGCTTCATCTCGTCTAATTCCGCTACGTTCCAAGCGCTCACAAGCAACCGGCGTGAATTCGGATTTCGTTTGATCTCCTCGACGACCCACGCGATCTGGTCGATTGTTTTCCCGTCCGCCCCTTTCCATGAGCGCCATTGCGCGCCGTAAATCGGGCCGAGATCGCCGTTTTCGTCCGCCCACTCGTCCCAAATCGTCACGCCATTCTCCTGCAAATAGCGGACGTTCGTATCGCCTTTTAAAAACCAAAGCAGTTCATAAATGATGGAGCGGATATGCAATTTTTTCGTTGTCACGAGCGGAAATCCATCTTGCAAGTTGAAGCGGAGCTGGCGGCCGAACACCGACAGCGTGCCGACGCCCGTGCGGTCTTCTTTTTCGACGCCGTTTTCCAAAATATCCTCCAAAAGCTGCAAATATTGCCGCAATGTTCTCACCTCACGCTCTATCATACCATAAAGCAACGCATGGTGAACCACTTGTCCATAAAAAAACGAGCCTTTTACGAGGCCCGTTCCGCCAATCCGCGGATCAACGCATATGTTCTCGGCGCTGCCGCCCGCAACGTTTGCCGCGTCTTGTCGCTTGCATAATAATAGGCAAACGACTCGGCAAAATACTCTTCCGGATAAGTCAAAAAATAATATTCGCCAGGAAAGAGCCGCGGCGCCTCCTCCCGCCAAATCGCTTGAAATTCGTCCGTTTCATGAATGCGGTCAAATACGATGTAATCGAGCGAATGAGCAAACTCATGCAGCTCCAAATTGACCGAGCCATGCCCTTTTCCTTTTTCGCTATGGCCGAGGCGGACAAGCACTAAATGCGACCCACCGATGCCCGGCACGTCATCCCATGTTTTCGAACCCGGCATATAACCGCGCGGCGTTTTTCCGCGCAAATGGCGGGCCGTCGGCTCATCGGTGATCGGGCCGGTCAACAGTTGGATGTAAATATGGTGGTCCGCCGCCTGCTCTAAAATCGTGCGATCAATGCGGGCGAGCGTCCGGATCATTTCATTCGCTTCAGAGGCGGAAAACTCCGTCTCCGGCACGATGATGATGCGGCCAAGCACATCATGAGACGGAACACCCCTAAGACCAAGGCTGCTTTCTTCAAGCAGCACGCCATGGGCAGCCGGATACGGTGAGAACGATAGAAGCGGAACGGCGAACAGCGCCGCCAACAAACTAGTGAACAGCCGTTTCATCGTGGTTCCCCCGCTTCTTTCAATCTATGANTCAATGCGGGCGAGCGTCCGGATCATTTCATTCGCTTCAGAGGCGGAAAACTCCGTCTCCGGCACGATGATGATGCGGCCAAGCACATCATGAGACGGAACACCCCTAAGACCAAGGCTGCTTTCTTCAAGCAGCACGCCATGGGCAGCCGGATACGGTGAGAACGATAGAAGCGGAACGGCGAACAGCGCCGCCAACAAACTAGTGAACAGCCGTTTCATCGTGGTTCCCCCGCTTCTTTCAATCTATGAAAATCATATCATAGAACGAAGAGGGAAAAAACGCGCAAAATAAGGAAAGAACCGCGGCCTGCTACGTCCGCCAGTTCGGCGGCGTATTTTTTGACCAGTAGATTTTCCCGAGTTCATGATGGGCTTGAAACCCATCATCGCATGTATGATAGTGAAACTGAAACCAATATCCGTCTTGCGGCGGATGCTCGCGGCGGACGTGAAAGCGGATCAAATCCTCTCCCGTATCCGCCCGATACAAATGAAAAATGCGTTCTCCTTGCCCGCCAGACGGATTTTCCGAAACAGCCAAATAGCGGAGCTCCTCTTCCGGATAACGATCGGCAAGCTCGGCGATCACTTCTTCCATGCGCGGCAAAATGACGGCGCGAAACTCATCTTCAATGACCGGAGCGATTTTGCGGCCGAATTTTTCATGGGACTGGGCAACGGCCTTTTCCATCGTCCGCTCAATGAATTGAGCTCGCGTCAACGAAACCGCTTCCTCGGCACGACTTGTTGGACTGTGCTGCCAGTCGGAAGACGATGCATCATCTGACGGCGGATCTTTGGCCGCGAGCAGCGAAGCGGGCGGTGTGACGAGTCCAAACGTGCAGACGGTAATGGCGGCAACAAGCGTTTTTCGAAGCCAAGACGGCAGCTTCATCGCCTTCACCTCCCGCTACCGCCGATCAGCGGCCGGAGACGCGAACAAGCCGGTCGCTTTTAATTTTGCGACCGCCCGGCGCAACACTTCTTCCGGCTGGACAAGGGCGATGCGCACATACCCTTCGCCGCTCGGCCCAAACGCGTGCCCAGGCGTCACAACGACGCCGGCTTGGTCGATGAGCGCCTTCGCAAACGAAAGCGACGTCCATCCGTCCGGAATTTTCGCCCACACGAACATGCCGGCTTGCGGACGGTCAACCGTCCAACCGATGTCAGCGAGTCCATCCACGAGCACATCGCGGCGCGCTTGATACATCATGCGGCTCTGGGCGCAAAAGCCGGCGCCATGGCGGAGCACTTCCGCGGCCGCTTTTTGCAGCGGCCAAAAAATGCCGTAATCCAAATTGGACTTAAACTCGGCAAACGCACGAATCACCTCGGCATTTCCGCATAAGTAGCCGACCCGGCAGCCGGCCATGTTGTAGCTTTTTGACAACGAATTGATCTCCACGCCAACGTCCTTTGCGCCTGGAACAGAAAGAAAACTCACCGGTTTGTTTCCGTCATAATACAGCTCGCCGTAAGCAAAATCGGAAACAACGAGGATATCGTACCGCTTCGCAAACTCAACCACTTCGCGATAAAATGATTCTGTCGCTACGGCGGGCACCGGATTCCCTGGAAAGTTAAGAAACATGATCGCCGCCCGTTTGGCGATGTCCTCCGGGATCGCACGCAAATCCGGCAAAAAGCTGTTTTCCTCCCTCAGCGGCAGAAAATACGGCATCGCTTCCGCCATCGCCACCCCCGCCGCATACGCCGGGTACCCGGGATCCGGCAATAGAATGACATCCCCCGGGTCAGCGAACACCATCGGCAAATGAACGAGCCCGTCTTGTGACCCGATCACGTACGTCACTTCCGTCTCTGGATCGAGCACAACGCCATGCGCCGTCCGATAATAATCGGCGACCGCTTCATGAAACTCGCGAATGCCCTTTAATGTGTAGCCGTACGCATTCGGCTCGTTGGCGTAGCGGGCGATCGCCTCACGCACAAACGGCGCCGGGGGCAAATCCGGGCTGCCAACGCTCAAGTCGATCCACTCGTCATGAAGGTGGCGCTGCTTTTGACGATACGCCGTCAACTCGGCGAAAATCGATGCCGAAAACGCGTTCATTCGTTTCGCTTTTTTCATTTCGTCTTCCTCTCCCTTGACAAGACAAAAACTCCATTTTCTTTTTGCTTTTGGTTGGTATATACTTTTATCATAGTTCCGAAAGAAGACACCCGCTTCAACCGCGTGAAGGTTGCAGCCCAGCGATCAGCGACAAATGGATGTCGGTTGGCGTCAGCCAAAACACATGATAAAATCAAGGTATATCATGTTCTTTGTGAACTGGATATAGGGGGTTGCATGGAGAATATCCAATGCGAAAACCAAGCAAAGCCTTCCATGCGTAAAATATCCAAGGCGCGAAAGAACTCCGAATCGTCGGATGCCTAGGGTTGGGACGACCCGAAGTCACGCTCAGGGAGACGAAAGAATGCTTTCGTCGTGGAACTGAGAAGCTCCCACTTCAAGCAAAGCGAAGTGGGGGTAGTTCACATGAATAGTGTATCATAGATTCTCAGCGAAAATATAGACAGAAAGGCGGGAAAAATGAAACATGAACACGATCTTTTTTGCGGCCAGCCTCATTACATTGCTTTACTTTATTTATAGTTGTATCGCCAACGCCTAAACGCTCTTGGCGATCCATCCAGCTCCCTTGGCATTCTGTTGGATGCGAAGGGAGTTTGCGCATGAAAACGACAAAAGGAGCCCCGCATCGGGAGCTCCTTTTTAATCGATTTTTGTTTTTTTGCGGGCAGAGTCAAGCTCGAACGCGCCTGTCTCCGTCTCCGTCGTGCCTTGCCCTCGAACATCTGGGGCGCTGACGCCCGTTTTCGAACGATCTTTTTTCCGCTTCGGCACGCCCGATCACCTCCGCCCTTATCGTTCCCGCCAACGCGCCGTTGTATGCGGAACGAAAGCGAATCAACGCAAGCGGTTCGCTCCTCGCTCGCACCGCATCAGCCGCAATATTTGTCAAACGCAGCCAAAATATTTTCCATCACGTCCTCCATCGAGTGAAACTCGATGTCTTCGCGCGGAATGAAGTGAACGACTTCTTTCCCCTTTAAGAGCGCCATCGACGGCGAAGACGGCGGATAACCGACAAAGTACTCGCGCATTTTCGCTGTCGCTTCCTTATCCTGGCCAGCGAACACCGTCACCAAATGGTCCGGCTTTTTCTCGCTCCGCAACACCGCCTGCGTCGCCGCGGGGCGCGCCAATCCAGCGGCGCAGCCGCACACTGAGTTGACAAAAACAAACGTCGTTCCTTCCACTTGTTTCATAAACTGCTCGACTTCTTCGCTTGTGCGCAATTCGCGGAAACCGGCGCGGACAAGTTCATCGCGCATCGGCTGCACGAGTTGGCGCATATAGTCTTCGTAAGCCATTGACATTGCCCTCATCCCTCCACATTCATCATCGCTGCGCTATCAGCATACTATATTTTCGTTTGAAAAATCAATGAAGAGAACCGTCCACGGCCGCATGTCTCTAAACGGCATCATTCAGAACAAACGGGGCTAAACGCACCCGTTTGGCCGCCATCAAACGAGCGATTTCGTTTCGCTTTCTATCAACCGCCGCGGCCATTGTCAGCGACCAAACATATACTATGCCATCGATGGCCATGAAAGGAGCGTGCACATGGGATACATTGAAGAACTGCGAAAAATCATTGGAACCCGGCCGATCATCTTGGCGGGAGCCGGGGTCGCTGTCACCGATGAATGCGGGCGGATTTTATTGCAGAAACGCCGCGACGGCTTATGGGGACTGCCCGGCGGTTTGTTGGAGTTGGGGGAGTCCGCAGAAGAAGCAGCCCGGCGGGAAGTGTGGGAAGAAACAGGGCTGGAAATCGGCAAACTGGAACTAGTCGATGTGTTTTCTGGAAAAAAATATTTTGTTCGGCTGCCTAATGGAGATCAATATTACCCAGTCACTGTTGTTTATCTCACCCGTGATATCCGCGGTGGAGAACTGAAAGAAGACGGGGAAGAATCGCTGGAAGTGAAATTCTTCCCTTTTCATGAATTGCCAAACGAACTCTCTCCTCTTGTTAAAGATTTTATCGAACAATATTTCAGGGGATGACGAGCCAAGCCTTGGAGCTCTCTCCAAGGCTTCACCATTGTTGAAAACACTCTTTTCTAAGAACCAAATCCGCAGCTGGAGGGGCAAAAAAATTTAGAAGCCCATTTTAATGGTAATAAATTGAAGAATAATCGGCGCACCTTTTGGCGGCGGCTCGGCTGTTTTCAACGTCAGTTTCCCCTTTTCCACCTCATACAGTTTTTCCGGTTGCAGCACCCCATTAATAAACAAGTTGATCCATGATACATGTTTCGGATCTAAAATACCGCGGTCGCCGTACTCTCTCAGTTCATCGCCGTCTGTATAGACGGTTTTCACTCCGTCTGATATGGTGTTATACTGGTACGTTTCCGCCTGCAAGACACGCGGAGGGAAGTGGAGCGCCACACGGAGGGGAATGGTCAGTACAGCATGGGTCCAATCGTATACTTTGGAAGCAGCAATCACATGTTTTGCTGTTGAAGATGTCCGTTTCATTCGTTTGCTCACCCAAACACACCATATTGTTTCGTGATCATTTCACTCCGCAAGATATTTTGCATTAGTATATTCACCTCCCATCTTCAAAGTGAATAGCAAACAAAATGGCAGGTTAATGAACGGTAGTAAAAAATCACTATATTCCACTTAATTCCGTCTATTATAACAGGATCATAAAACGACCAAATTCGTTTAAAATGTTTGTTTCATAATTCAAATTCACTGGTAAAACAGGCTGGTATAGCAGGGCAAAAACATCATTTTTCTCCCATTACGGCAATCGCCGAGCCATCCTCTGTAATTAATCCATACAATAAAATGAACCTATGGCACCGGCTGATTGCCAACAGAGTTCCAGATACTAAAAAGAACGGATGATAATTGGCTCAGCTTCGGGGCCACAGCATGTTAAACACAAAATGGAGAAGGGGAGATTGTATGGCTTTGCAATTAATTAAATTGTTTGTCGCCGCTACTACCACGACAGAGGTTGCACCAGACGTCGCAAGATTTTTTTACATCACAACAGCTGAAACAGCAGAAGGAGCAACCTTAACGATCGACGCAGCCAGCTTTTTGCAAGACGACGGCAGCCAAGCGACACAGCTGCCAGCATTGGCAACTAACAATAGCTACTTTAACGTGTACATTAACGGCGTTTTGCAAATGGAAGGGATATCGACGTACACCCCAGGAGCTACCGGCGTCGGGTCACTGTCCATTACCGTCCCGACCGGAAGCGGCTCGATTCCAGCTAACACCCCGGTTGTGCTCGAAATTGTCCAATTCGCTCCAAGCTCCAACACTACTGTGACGACGTAACAGCCGTACTCTTTTCGATCATAAAAACAGGCGCACCGATGGGCGCGCCTGGTTTACTGTTCTGTTTCGTTTTCTTTCTTCCGGCTCTCCGTCATTTGCTTCCACACAGACCCTTTCGCTTCTTCGCCGCCTTCGATCCGTTCAATGGCCATTTTCACTTGCAAGCTCACTTCAAACTCCGGATCGTTTTCCGCCGCTTTCAACGCTGGCAGCGCCGATTCGTCGCCGACTTCGTACAAAAACATGGCCGCGCGCCAACGGACGAGCTTGCTTTCGTCCTTTAGCGCTTCGATCATGGCCGGAATGGCCTCCGGATCGCCGATGTCGGACAAACAGTCGCCGGCGGTGCGGCGGACAGCGACAGCAGGATCTTTTAACGCTTCATACAAATACGGAAGCACCTTTTTGCCGCCGATCATGCCGAGATACGCCGTCGCCAGGCGGCGAATCGCCATTTTTTCATCCTTGAGCGCCTTGGCCAACACCGGGATATCGTCCTCGGTCGGCTCGGCCATCTGTTCGAGCGCGGCATACCGTTTGCGCCAATCCGGGTCATCGAGCATCTCGCTCGTCACTTTGAGGCTTGGACGCTTTTGCACCGTTTTTTCCTGCTCGCCGCGGCGGAACATGTTGACGATCCGCTCCAGCCGCTCGGGCGGATAGGCTGCCGACAGCTCATCGACTATTTCGCGGCCGATTTCCTCAAACGTGCCGTAGCGCACTCCTTTTTCGACCCATTTGCGCTCAAGCACAACATTTCCTGCGTATTTTTGCGCCTCAATGACCGCGTCCATAAACGGTTTCGGCAGCCCGACGCGGTGTTCGCGCTCCCCATCGACAAGCTTCACTTGCATCGGCAGACCGTACAGCATTTGCACGAACACTTTCACTTCGCCGAAATGTTCGTTTCCTTTCGGCTTTGTCTCGGCGCCGTCATCCACTTTCTCGCCGAACACTTCGCGCACTTTCGCCAAAATGTCGCGCCAGTCGTATTTCGGATGGCGTTCAATAGCCAAAAAATCAGCGACATGGTAAATGCCTTTCACTCCGTCAATGCGCATCAATGCTTGAATAAGCGGCGGCGCTTCGCTGATGTTGTCCGGTTTGTAGTTATGGCGCGTGCCGGAAGGCAATTCTTCATCAAGCAATATTTTCATCGTGTTCGGGCTTGGCGTCGGCTCAATCGCTTGAATGCGCAAGCGTTACCCCTCCTTGCCTTACAGCAGCTTTTCAATTTCCTTTCTCAGCTCGCTTGGCTTTGTTTGCGGTGCGAAACGAGCTACAACCTTGCCGTTGCGGTCGACCAAAAACTTCGTGAAATTCCATTTGATCGCCTTTGTTCCCAATGCCCCCGGCGCCTCTTCTTTCAAATATTGAAACAGCGGATGGGCGTGATCGCCATTCACATCCACTTTCGCAAACAGCGGGAACGTCACACCATAATTCAACTGGCAAAATTGCTCGATTTCCTCTTCCGTCCCCGGCTCTTGGCCGCCGAACTGGTTGCACGGAAAGCCGAGCACAACAAACCCGCGATCGCGATATTCGTCATACAGCTCCTGCAGTTCTTTATACTGCGGGGTGAAGCCGCAACGGCTCGCCGTGTTGACAATCAACAGCACGTTGCCTCGATAGACGGAAAGCGGTTGTTCCTCTCCGCGAATGGTTTTGGCGCTGAATTCATATACACTCATGATTTTTCACCTCATCTCCATCATAGCGGATTTCATGGTTTGTTTCTACTTTTTGCATCGTTACTGCCCGGCGAACAGCTGCAATTGTTCAAGTGATGAAACCATATACGGCACCATCTCCGGCAAATCGGCGGCGTTTTCCTCATAAATGAGGCGTGCAAATTCGACCACGGCTTCATTTTCATACGGGCCGCGTTCATGTGGAAATGGAAAGCGGAGCGTTTGCCGGATGATTCGCTCCTCCCCCCAAATCGTCCGCAGCGTTCCTTCAATGAGCGCACAAACGGACGAGCGGCGAACCGGAAGGGTAAACAGAAGAGCGAGCCGACAGCCGGCCCGGCCGTGATAGAGCCGCTCATTGACCAGCTCAGCAAAATCAAGCGAAAGCCGCGCGGTGCAGACGACGAGCGGATCGGGCGCATCATTCAGCCGAAATGAAATGGCGTACTCCCGAAACAAACGGGCCAAATCGACAAGGTCGCGGCGCTCGACCACGGCAATGCGCCCTTGCAAATCCGCGTCATATACCGCTCCTTCCAACACCGTTTTTAAATTGTCAAAGGCTGTCGGATCCAATCGGAATTCCCCCTTTTTGTTCACCAGCTGTTTAAGGTCAAAAAAATCAATTGAAGAATGTTGACAAAGTTTTTATAATTAAGGTATTTAGTAACGAGACAGAAACGGAGGGGACACCATTGCCAATCAACATTCCAAAAGACTTGCCGGCGAAAGAAATACTCGAACAGGAAAACATTTTCGTGATGGACGAAGAACGGGCTTACTCCCAAGACATCCGGCCGCTCAACATCATCATTTTAAACTTGATGCCCGAAAAAGAAAAAGCAGAGACACAGTTGCTGCGGCTGCTTGGCAACTCGCCGCTGCAAGTGAACGTCACCTTTTTGCGCCCGGCGACCCATGAGCCGAAAACGACAAGCAAACATCATTTAGAACAATTTTACACGATTTTCCCGCACATCCGCCATCGCAAGTTCGACGGAATGATCATCACCGGAGCCCCGGTCGAGCAATTGCCGTTCGAAGAAGTTACGTATTGGGATGAGCTGACCGATATCATGGAATGGACGAAAACGAACGTCACGTCAACGTTGCACATTTGTTGGGGAGCACAAGCTGGCTTATACTATCACTACGGCATTCCGAAATACCCATTGCCGGAAAAATGCTTCGGTGTGTTCAACCATACGGTGGAAGCGAAAAACGTGAAACTATTGCGCGGTTTTGACGATGTGTTCCGCATGCCGTTTTCGGCAACGTTTTGATCGAAGTGTT